>CAZTHW010000006.1:0-7119 GCA_964613595.1 uncultured Desulfobacteraceae bacterium
TCGTCTGCATCTTCCTTGTATCTGCGGCAAACTTGAAAATCGCTCAATTTAGGATTCAGGTTCTGCCGCTGGTTAAAGAATCAAGCGGCTGAAAAACACATACAAGGAGAAGACCGATGAAAGAACAGGTACAGTCCGTAATTGAAAAGATCCGTCCCTCGCTTCAGGCAGACGGCGGAGACGTGGAACTGGTCGACGTGGAGGAAGGCGTGGTCAAGGTCCGGCTGCAGGGCGCCTGTGCGGGATGCCCCATGTCCCAGATGACGCTGAAAAACGGCATTGAAAGGCTTATTAAAAAAGAGCTGCCGGATATCAAATCCGTGGAATCGGTTTAACCTAAATTGAGCTCAATTTCAGTTTAAAACGCTTGGCCGGGGTGTAAAATGGCAATTGCAGCAAAAATGTCGGATTTTATTGAAAAATCATCATGGATCCGCAAAATGTTCGAGGAAGGCGCCCGGCTCAAGGCCATCCACGGCGCTGACAACGTATTTGACTTTTCCCTGGGAAACCCGGACCTGGAGCCACCCGGGGCGTTCAAGCAGCAATTAAAGCAAGTCGCGGAAAACACGGATCCGGGCCTGCACGCATACATGTCCAACACCGGATATGCGCGCACCCGCCAGGCGGTGGCCGAATTCTTGACCCGGGAGCAGGAAACCGAAATCACCGAAAACGAGGTCATCATGACCTGCGGGGCTGCCGGCGGGCTGAATATAATCTTAAAGGCCGTGCTGGATCCCGGCGACGAGGTTATCACCCCGGCTCCATATTTCGTGGAATACGGCTTTTACGCAGACAATCACGGCGGCAAGCTGGTTGCCGTGCCGACCCGGCCGGATTTCACCCTGGACATCGGCGCCATTGAAGCGGCTGTGACGGAAAAAACCCGGGCGGTGATCATCAATTCCCCGAACAACCCCACCGGCCAGGTTTATTCCGGGGAAAACCTCAGGGATCTCGGCAAGGTCCTTACGGAAAAAAGCCGGGCGCACGGGCGCACGATTTACCTGATATCAGACGAACCCTACCGCAAGATCGTATATGACGATATCCGGGTGCCGAGCGTGTTTTCCTGTTATGCAGACAGCGCAGTGGCCACCTCTTATTCCAAGGACCTGTCCGTGCCCGGCGAACGCATCGGTTTTACAGCAGTCAACCCGGCCGCCTCAGGAAAACAGGAACTGCTCGAGGCCATGGCCCTGGCCAACCGCATACTCGGTTTTGTCAACGCCCCGGCGCTCATGCAGCGTGTCGTAACCGGACTTCAGGGACTCCACGTGGATATCTCCGAGTATGACAGAAAACGCCGGCTGCTGTGCGACGGCCTGGCAGAATGCGGATACAGTTTTACCCGGCCGGCCGGGGCATTTTACCTGTTTCCCCAGGCACCGGTAAAAGACGACGTGGCTTTTGTACAGGCCCTGCAGGAGGAAAGGATCCTGGCCGTGCCCGGCAGCGGATTCGGCACACCCGGATATTTCCGGCTTTCCTACTGCATACCGGACAAGACCATTACCGATGCCATGCCCGGGTTTAGACGAGCCATGGCAAAATTCAGATAAACAAGCGCGGCGCACGGCCGCGCTCATTATTTGGCTCAGGAAAACCCGGACGAAGGATTGGGCGTACACGCGGTGTTCATGCCGCCGGCCCGTTAAGCAAAAAGCCCCAAAAGGAGGTGACAGCGCGATGAGCGTGCGTAAACCGGTTTTCGCCGGCACATGGTATCCCTCAGGCGCCGGGGAATGCGAACAGCTGATCAACTCGTTTTTAAAGAAAACCCGCTTTGATGCGGACATCCAGGATGAAGCAGTCGGCGGCATTGTTCCGCATGCCGGATGGCCCTTTTCCGGGGACCTGGCCTGCAAGGTCATATCCGCAGTTCGGGGCAATAAAGACAGCACACAGCCCGATATCGTGGCGGTCTTCGGCATGCACCTGCCGCCCGGCGCACAACCGCACATAATGACCCGGGGTTCCTGGCAGACCCCCTTTGGCGAACTTGACATCGCAGAAGAACTCGCCGAGCCGATTGCCTCGAAATACCGGTGCAAAATCGAAACACCTGAAGACTTTACCCCGGACAACACCATTGAACTCCAACTGCCCTTTGTAAAATATTTCTTTGGAAACGCCCGGCTGCTGCCCATAGGGACTCCCCCCTCGGAAACCGGAATTCAGCTCGGACCCGCGGTGGCAGAAGAAGCCAGCAAACAGGGCCTTAAAATCAAAATCATCGGATCCACGGACCTGACCCATTACGGCCCGAGCTTCGGGTTCACCCCGGCCGGCACCGGAAGGGAGGCCTTTGAGTGGGTCAAAAACAAAAACGACAAGCAGGCCATTGACCGGATGCTGGCAATGGATCCCGAAGGCGTGGTCCGGGAAGGGCTTTCCAACCAGAACGCCTGCTGCGCCGGGGCCGCGGCGGCTGCCATTGCCGCGGCCAGGGACCTGGGATCTCAAAAAGCGTACCTGGTGGGATACAGCTCCAGCTACGAAAAAAATCCCGATTCCACGTTCGTGGGATACGGGGGAGTGGTATATACCTTGTGATCAGTATGATCAGTTTAAAAACAGCCCGTACTGCTTGATAAACCAATTCGGGATATATTGACCTTAAATCCGAAATTCGAATTCCGAAATCCGAAACCGGCGTGAAACAGGCCACAGGGATAAACAAGAAACGGCATCCGAGGGGCAAACCGGTGTGTTCGCCCTTTCTCCTGTTTACGTCATTTTGTTATTCGGATTTCGGATTTGTTTCGGG
The DNA here is from genome assembly GCA_964613595.1 of uncultured Desulfobacteraceae bacterium. GTDB lineage: Bacteria > Desulfobacterota > Desulfobacteria > Desulfobacterales > Desulfosalsimonadaceae > Desulfosalsimonas. The sequence goes on from CAZTHW010000006.1 coordinate 2,774, forward strand.
TTTCGGTATTCGGATTTCAGTGGAGTATGTCATAAATGACCGGAACAAACTACCAGGACTGGGAACAAAAAGTGGTTTCGCCGGATAAGGCGCTGCGCAGAATCGAACCGGGCATGTGCATATTTCTGAGCACCGGCACGGCAGAGCCGCGCACCATGGTGCGCCACCTGATGGACTCGGATCTGACCAACCTGCAGGACCTGGAGTTGTTTCAGCTTTTGAGCTTTGGCGACGCCCTGTCCCTGCAGCGGCTGCAGAGCCAGAAATACCGCCTGAAAACCTTTTTTTCCGGGTGGGTGGCCCGGGAAGCAATCACCGAGGGCCGCGTGGATTTGATTCCCAGCCGGTTTTCCAGGCTCACGCGCCTGGTGGCCTCCCGCAGGATTCCGTTTGACGCGGCATTTGTCCAGATCTCCCCGCCAAACCGGCTGGGTTACTGCAGCCTGGGCGTGTCCGTGGATATTGCGCACCTGGCCATTGCCCAGGCCGGCTTCGTGGTCGGAGAAATCAACCCGGACATGCCCCGGACCACGGGAGACACCTTTGTTCCCATCAGCGCCTTTGACATGCTTGTCAAATCCGACGAGGAGCCGATTTACTTTTCCCGCTGGCCGGTGGATGAAAACTTTGACAAGGTGGCCCAGAACGCGGCCTCCTTAGTGGAGGACAGATCCTGCGTAGCCTTTTCCATCGGCCCGCTCTACGAAGCCCTGGGATGTCACCTGCAAAGCAAAAAAGAGCTTTCCGTGCACACCCCCATTTTCACGGATGCAGCAATGGACCTGGTCAACAGCGGGGCCGTGTCAAACCGCAACAAGGAGCATTTCCCCGGAAAGTCCGTGGCTTCCTATGCAATGGGGACAAAGGAACTCTGGCAATGGCTGGACGCCAACCCGCTCGTGGAATTTCAAAGCCTGGACAAGGTGTTTAACCCCATGCGCATCGGCCGCAACCGGCGCTTTATTGCCATTGTGCAGTGCCGCAAGGCGGATCTGACCGGCAGGATCGCCCTGCACGTGAGCAAGGGCAACGTTATCACCGATCCGGCCGAGGTTATCGATTTTTTCAACGGCGCCGAGATATCCGAGGAAGGATTTTCCATATTTGCCCTGCCCTCGCGCAACCGCAAGGGCGAGTCAAATATCCTGCTTTCCATAGAAGATATTCCGAACCAGCTTAATGTCCGCGAATCCATCGATTTCGTGGTTACCGAATACGGGGTGGCCAACTTAAACGGCCGAACCGTGCGGGAACGGGCCATGGCCATGATCGAAGTCGCCCATCCCGATGACCGCAAAAAGCTGCTCGATGCGGCCAAGGCGCAGAACATCATCTATCAGGACCAGATTTTTATCCAGGAAAGCACACATCTTTATCCTTCAGGCATTGAAACAACCCGTGTGTTTAAAAACAGCCTCAAGGTGCGCTTCCGCCCCCTGCGCCCATCGGACGAAGAGGAAATGCGGCGGCTGTTTTACCGGTTCTCGGATGAATCGGTTTATTACCGGTATTTCACCCCGCTGAAAACCATGCCTCATGCCAAGATGCAGACATACGTGAACGTGGACTACAGCAAGGACCTGTCCATTGTGGGCGTTGTCGGCGAGCCCGGGCAGGGCCATATCATTGCAGAGGGCAGATACGTCAAGGATCCGCACAGTCCCTACGCGGATGTGGCCTTTATCGTGGACGAGGCATACCAGGGCTACGGGATTGCCACTTACACGTACAAAATGCTCATGCGCCTGGCCAAGGAACGCGGCCTGCAGGGCTTTACAGCGGATGTCATGCCGGCCAACAAGTCCATGATGCGGGTATTTGAAAAAGGCGATGCCGAGGTCAAGGCCACCCTGGAAGACGGCATCTACCGCCTGACCATTCAGTTCAACCGGTAAGCTGCTGCCTGCAGAGCCATGACACGTCAAGTCCCGCCAGCAGACAATCCCCTGATTTCCATAATTATCCCGGTATTTAACCGGCAGGACTGGATCGCCGAAGCCGTGGATTCGGTTCTGCTGCAGGATTACGCGCCTTTTGAGCTCATTGTGGTCGATGACGGGTCCACAGACCAGACCCCGGAAATCCTGGCCGCCTACGGCAGCCGGATCCGGGTTCTCAGCCAAGCCAACGCAGGGGTGAGCGCGGCCAGAAACCGGGGCGTGGCCGCGGCCCGGGGCGACTGGATCGCGTTTCTGGACTCCGACGACTACTGGCTGCCGGGCAAGCTTGCCGCCCAAATGCGGTTTTTCCGGGAAAATCCGGAAATCGCGATCTGCCAGACCGAGGAATACTGGATCCGCAAAGGGACGCGGGTCAATCCGGGATATCGGCACAAAAAACAAGCCGGCCGGATATTTGCCCCCTCCCTGGAACTCTGCCTGATCAGCCCGTCTGCGGCAATGATGCACAAATCACTGCTTGCCGAACAAGGCGGATTCAACGAGAATCTGCCAGCGTGCGAAGACTATGACCTGTGGCTGAAAATCACCTGCAGCCATCCCGTGGGATTGATCCGGGAGCCCTTTATCGTCAAGCGCGGCGGGCATCCGGACCAGCTTTCGGCCAGCCCCGGGCTGGACCGCTACCGGATTGAAAGCATTGCCGGCATCATGGCCTCGGGCCGGCTGAACCCGGAACAATACCGGGCTGCATCCCGGGTGCTGGCGAAAAAATGCGAAATTTATGCCGCTGGGTGCGACAAAAGGGGAAAGGCGGAGGAAGCTGCCAGATACAGAGAACTAAGAGACTCTTTTGCTTTAAGAGAAGAAACTCGAAATCCGAAGCACGAAATCCGAAACAAAAATTAAAATTCGAATTCACAAATGACCAAACACGGACGATACCCTGCAAAACCCGGTTTTGTTATTGGATCATTCGGATTTTGAATTTGTTTCGAATTTCGGATTTCGATATTCGAATTTTGCCGGCTACGGCCTATGGATCCGAGCCGGAACCGGAGCAATAGCACAGCGCATCAACACCAACCAATCGGTTTATATTACACCATCCGCCGGATCTCCTCGTACTTCCGGGTAAGGCGCTTTTCAGAGACCGGGTAGGCGGTTTTAAGCTCCTGGGCAAACAGCGACACCTTGAACTCCTCGAGCATCCAGAAAAACTGCTCCACTGCGGCGCGCTTGTCATCCGATGCCGATGCGTCCAAAGACCGGATCAGCTCGTTTAAATATCCCTCGAACACGGCCAGCCGCTCTGCCTTGGCCCGATCCTTGTCAGGGTCGTTCACCCCCCGTTCCACCCGGCGGGCGGCCGCCTCGATGTATCTTGGCAGATGCCGCATCTGATCCACATCATAGAGGGAAATGAAATTCTCCGGCACCAGGTTGGAAAGCCGATCGCGCATCTGCCGGAGAAACCAAAGCGCGGGCTGCGCATTGCAAAACTGATTTTCAAACCGGTAGATCTGCTCTCTGGCCCGGTGAAAGGCGGCCAGCACCTCGACTGCCGCATCCCGGATTTCCACGCCTGCGGGGATGATCCGGTTGACGTTTTTCGCGGCGCACTGCTCAAAATCCGCCTTTGTGCGAAGATCTTTGGCAAACAGATCATTTTGGACCTTTTCGACAATGCGCCCGGCCACGGCATCCGCGCCGCCGAAATAAACCGCGTGCTGCTGTGCGGCGGCCGGCAGCGCCACAGTGCGCCTCAGATGTTTGAATTCTTTGGCAAAATAAATCGCACAAAGCCGGGCCACCCCGGATTTATGCGATTTTTCGGCCTGCGCACGGTCCGTGAAGACGCGCAGATCCACCCCTTTATCCGCAGGGGCAAGCCTTGGATACACCGGCCACTGCTGCCCGCCGGCCCCGTCAATATATACGGCATCCAGCAGATCCGGAATCTGCCAGCCCACAATTCCCTGCTGCTCCCATCGCGCTTTTTCATCCCGGAAGTAATCGCCCTGCAGATCCGCCTGCGCGCCTTTTTCAAAAACCCGCCGGTCCCGACCGGCTGCCAGTTCCAGGCCCTCGGGATCGGTCAGGGAAAAGCGCAGATTCAGGTGATCCGGCAGATCCGCCTCGTTCCAGGCGCTTGCAGGTATGTCCACGCCGAAGTGCTCGTATATGAACCGGCTCAGGGTTGAAACCAGCGAGCCCTGGTACTTGGGCATCTTTTCCATGATCTTTGCCACGGTCTGTGAAACCGGCACAAGCTGTCTGCGATACGCCTTGGGAAGGGCGCGTATCAGGGCCGTAATCTTTTCTTCGAGCAAACCCGGAACCACCCAGTCCGTGCTTTGCCGGGCCACTTCACCGGCGGCAGAAGCGGGCACCAACACCGTGACCCCGTCATCCGCCCCGCCCGGATTGAAGCGATAGGTGCAGGAA
>CAZTHW010000006.1:7129-24832 GCA_964613595.1 uncultured Desulfobacteraceae bacterium
AGGCGCGCCCGCCGAATTCCATCTGATCGGGAAACCGGGAAAGCTCGTTTTCATCCGCATCCTGGACCATGAGGTCCGCCTCGGACATGCGCAGAAAATCGTCGCCCCCGGCATCCTTGATTTTCTTTTTCAGGGTCCGCATGTCATATACACCGGAGAGCCGCTGCCGGTAAAATTCCATCATGTCCGCCTCGCCTGCCAGCAGCTCCCGGCGGCGGATTCGGTTTTCCTTGTCCCGGATCTGCCCGGCAAGCTGCCAGTTGTGTTCCATAAACGGCAGCACGGTTTTGACATCCCCCTCGATTAAGGCGTTTTGGATAAAAATATCTGCGGCTTCCACAGGGTCGATTCTGCCGTAGGCAACGGTGCGGCCGGAGACAATGATTAAGCCGTAAAGGCTCACCTGCTCGTCTGCCACCACGGTCTCCCGCTTTTTCTCCCAGCGGGGATTGGTGTAGGTGTATTTGCACTGGGCCCCGGCAATGGGCTCAAGCCAGGCCGGGTCGATATTGGCCGCGGTTCTGGCAAACCTGCGGGTGGTCTCCACGATTTCAGCGGCCACGATCCATGCGCCCGCCCGGTTGAACAGGGAGGATCCCGGAAATATCATCACCTCCCGCTGCCTGGCGGCCTGGTAGATATTTTTGTCCCTGCGCTGGGCGATATTGGACAGAAACCCGCTTAACACGGACTTATGAACCGCGGCATACAGGTCTGAAAAATCGTTTTTATCCCCGGACTGCCGGACAGCCGTTGATTTGTCCGCCGGCCGGATTTCAAGTCCAGATTCGGCCAGCAGGTTGACCATCTGCTCGTAGACGTCCAGCCATTCGCGCATGCGCTTAAAAGACACGTAATGCTGCCGGCAAAACCGTTTGAGATCCCCGGCGCGCACGGCGGGACGCTTTGCCTCACTGTTTTGCGTGCATGCGCGGAAGATGTTGTACAAGGTGATAAAATCCGAGCTCGGATCCACAAATTGCGCTTGGGCCTGCCCGGCTTGGGCCTCCTTTCCCTCTGGCCGCTCCCGCGGGTCGATCACGGAAAGCGCGGCTGCAATCACGGTAACCGGCCCCAGGCATCCGTTCTGATCGGCCTCGATGAGCATGCGGGAAAGTCGGGGATCAATCGGCAGCCGGGCCATGATCCGACCCTTACCGGTCAGGCGCACGCCTGCGGCAGGGCCCTTTTTCTTTGCCGGGACCTTTTCAATTGCGCCCAGCTCATGTAAGATGTCAAATCCGTCCTTGATCTGCCGGGCCGGCGGCGGGTCCACAAACGGAAAATCCTGGATCCGGCCCAGGTTCAGGGAAATCATGCGCAGAATTACTTCTGCCAGGTTGGCACGCAGGATTTCCGGCGGCGTGTACAGATCCCGGGACAGGAAATCTTCTTCTGAATACAGCCGGATGCACACCCCGTTTTGCACCCGGCCGCATCTGCCCTTGCGCTGGTCCGCACTGCTTTGCGAAATTGGCGAAACCGGCAGGGCCGTGGTCCGGGTTCCGGGGTTATAGGCGGAAATCCGGGCCAGGCCCGTGTCAATCACGTACTTGATTCCGGGAATGGTAATCGAGGTTTCAGCCACGTTGGTGGCCACCACGATCTTGCGCCCGGCGGCCGGCTTAAACACCCGGGCCTGATCCGGTGCCGGAAGCCGGGCATACAGGGGCATGACCACAGCGCTCTTGTATTTTCTGCCCTCAAGTATCTCGCAGGTCTCCCGGATGTCGCGTTCCGTGGGCATGAACAAGAGCACATCGCCGAAGGCTGATTCGCGCTCCACCCGGTCCATGGCCGCAACAGCGGCATCCACGTAGGAATACGCCCCGCTGTCATCTCCCAGATCCTCAGGCGGCATGTAGCGAACCGCCACCGGGTACATGCGCCCAGAGACCTCTATAACCGGGGCATTGCCAAATGCCCTGGAAAACTTCTCCGTGTCAATGGTGGCCGAAGTGATAATGATTTTCAAATCCTGGCGGGTGCGGATCAGGTTCCGGATCAGGCCGAGCAGAAAGTCAATGTTCAAACTGCGATCATGGGCCTCGTCCACGATCAGGGTATCGTATTCGTTTAAATACTTGTCCCCCTGGGTTTCGGCCAGCAGAATGCCGTCGGTCATCATCTTGACCGCGGTCTGATCGCTTACCCGGTCGGAAAACCGGATCTTGTATCCCGCGGCCTGCCCGGTCTGCTGACCGAGTTCCTCGGCAATCCGGCCTGCCACCGTGACAGCGGCAATGCGCCGGGGCTGGGTGCATCCGATTCTGCCATCGATCCCCCGGCCGGCTTCCAGGCAGAACTTGGGCAGCTGGGTGGTTTTTCCGGATCCGGTCTCGCCTGCGACAACAATCACCTGGTGATCGCCAATCGCCTCGATGATTTCATCGCGTTTTTCAGCAATGGGCAGATCCGGGCTGCAGGTAATCTCCGGAAGGGCATCCCTGCGCTGCTGCTTGATCCGGGCGGATTTTTTGATACGCTGCTCGATTTTATCCAGCCTGCGGGCCGCATCCCCGTCTTTGGCACGTCCCGGCTGCCTGCGCATGCGCCGGATTTCCTTTAACGCCGCATGCCGGTCGCAGTGCTGGGCCTCATCCAGACGGGACTCGATATTTTTGATCCGCTGGTTTATATCCTGATTTTTTCCCATCCGGTCGATCATAACCATGTTGCCATGCAAGATCAAGGCTGCGCTTAATCCTACGAGAATAAAACTTTTACAAAACCGCAAACCATGTTATCAAAAGAAGACTGATACGCATATTCTCCATTAAAACAAAGGGTACAGATGCTTTCCTACGGCAGATACATTGTTATGATTCCATTTCTCCTGGGCTTTCTGCCGGCAGCAGCCAAGGCAGAAAACGGAGTTTTTTCCACCGCAGCCGCCCCGGTTGTCCCGGCCGTGGCTGTATTGGCGTTCCTGCTTCTGGGCAGCATCGCAATAAACGTGCTCCAGTTCCGCAAAGCCCGCAGGTTCCGGGCGGAATTTGCCCGGCAGCGGGAAAAAGCCCGGGACGCCATTGCGCGGCAAAAAAACATGGCAGAGATATTCAACACTCTGCACGAATACATTTTTGTCCACGACATGCAGGGCAATTTCACCGAATTCAACGCTGCGGTCAGGCGCGAATCCGACCACGCCGAAGAAGAACTCAAACAAATGAACATCAGGGACCTTGTCCCTGAACCGTTTAAGTCCCAGGTGGCCGATTACCTGGAACGGGTCCGCAACAACGGCAAGGACAGCGGTTATTTACGGATACGCAACAAGGGCGGCGAAGAAATCATCCTGGAATATGACAATACACTGCTCTTCGACAATGATGGCCAACCCCTTGCCGTCCGGGGCATTGCCCGGAATGTCACCCGGGAGCTTCGCGCCTGGAAGGCCCTGGGAAAAAGCGAAAAAAAATACCGCAACATCCTGGAGACCATTGAGGACGGGTACTACGAGGTGGATCTTGCCGGGCGCTACCAGTTTTTAAACCGCTCCCTCCTTCGCATGATGGGATACGAGTTGGACGAACTGCGGGGGGAAAGCTATAAAAAGCTCATTGCCGAAGACGACGTTCCGCAGGTATATGAAACCTTCAATTATGTCTACAGAACCGGAAAGCCGGTCAAATCTTTTCATTGGCGGGCAATCCGCAAAGACGGAAGCGTCTGCTTCGTGGAAACCTCGGTATCGCTGAGCCTGGATGATCACGGCAAGGCCTCGGGCTTCCAGGGAATTGTCCGGGACATTTCCGAGCGCATCGCGGCAAGAAACCGGCAAAAGGAACTCGAGGCCCAGCTCCAGCAGGCCCAGAAAATGGAATCCATCGGCACCCTGGCCGGCGGCATTGCCCATGATTTCAACAATATCCTGTTTCCCATAATCGGCTACACGGAACTGGCCATGCAGGACCTGCCCGCTGAAAGCCAGGCCTGCCGAAACCTGGAAGAAGTGCTCAAATCCTCAGAACGCGCCAAGGGACTGGTGCAGCAGATTTTAAACTTCAGCCGGCAGAGTGCAAACGAACCGGCTGAGCCGGTCCATGTCCAGCCCGTGATCAAGGAGACCGTCAAGCTGCTGAAAAGCACCACTCCCGCATCCATTGACATAAGCGCCGATATCGCCGAAGATGCCGAAAAAGTGCGGATGAATGTGGCTCAGATGCACCAGGTGATCATGAACCTGTGCACAAACGCCTATCAGGCTTTGGAAAATACAGAGGCCGGACAAATATGCGTCAATTTAACCCAGATCACGGTTACCGAGGAAACATCACCGCAGTACCGGAACCTTACGCCCGGGCCCTATATATGCATCACGGTTTCGGATACCGGCGAGGGAATCGAGCCTGAAATAAAGGACAAAATATTTGAGCCCTATTATACAACCAAGCCCCAGGAAAAAGGAACCGGGCTGGGCTTGTCTGTTTCCTACGGCATCATCTGCAATGCCGGGGGGACCATTACAGTGGAAAGCACCCCGGGGCAAGGCAGCAGTTTCCACGTGTATATACCGGTGGCCGGGGAAAGCGCGGAAATTTTTCAGCCCGGCGGTTATCCCGCGGCAATGCCACAGGGAACAGAACGGATCCTGGTAGTCGATGATGAACATCAGATCGTGGAACTTACAAAACAGATGCTCGAAAGCCTGGGTTATCAGGTAACCCCGCGTACCAACAGCATAGAAGCACTGGAAGCATTTCGGCACCATCCGGAAAAATTCGATATGCTGCTCACAGATCAGGCCATGCCGAATAAAAACGGCACGGAACTGATAAAAGAAGTCCGTAAAATCAGGGCAGATCTGCCGGTAATCCTGTGCACCGGCTACAGTGAACGGGTGAGCCGGGAAAAGATGAAATCGCGGAACATCAACGCGCTGCTGCTAAAACCCTTGAGTAAAAACGATCTGGCCGTTGCCCTGGACAGGGTCTTGCATAAATCCGTGCAATCAGGTACAAAAAACGCATCTGCGTGAGACTTTAATCCGGCAAAGGACTTTATGATATGATTCGTGCAAAGGTAAATATTCCTGACCAGGTTCCCGTTCTGGTGGTAGACGACGAGGTGCCGATCACCGAAATGATTTACCAGGCCTTAAGCAAGGCCGGATATGTCTGCCATACCGCGCAAAGCGGGGAACAGGCTCTTGAGATTATCGAAAAGACCCCGGTTGACGTTGTGATCACAGACATCCGCATGCCCGGCATGAGCGGCGTGGACCTGTTAAAGCGGATCAAGTCCGATTATGATACAGATGTCATGGTCATGACCGGGTTTACCGAAAATTACAATTACGAATCCATTGTTGCGGCCGGGGCCAGCGATTTCATCCAGAAGCCCATCAGCTTCAAGGAACTGACCATCCGGCTCAAGCGGGTGCTGCGGATGCGTTATTTGCTGATTGAACGCAACCAGATCAACCAGAAGCTGGAAGACTCGATCGAAGCGCTGGAGAAATACTCCGTGGATTTGAAAAAAGCCCTGGAGGAACTCGAAAAGACCCACGAGGAACTCGACTATGCATATCTGGACACGATCAATCGCCTGGTGAGCGCCGCGGAATACAAGGACGAAGAAACCGGTGACCACATCGTGCGAATGAGCCGCTACTCTACCCTGATTGCGGAAAAACTGGGGCTTTCAGATGAAATGGTCAAGCTGATCCGGTATGCCTCGCCCATGCATGATATCGGCAAAATCGGGATCCCCGACAGCATCCTGCTCAAACCCGGGCGCCTGACAGAAGAAGAATTTGAAACCATCAAGACCCATACAACCATCGGGGCATCCATTCTCCAGGACTCCAAGGCCCAGGTGCTGCAAGTCGCCCACGAAATCGCCCTGAACCATCACGAAAAATGGAACGGCAACGGTTATCCCCGGGGACTGAAAGCCGATGAAACGCCGATCGGCGGACGGATCGTGGGAATTGCCGACACATTTGACGCCCTGACCTCCAAGCGGCCCTACAAGGAACCCTACCCGGTCGAGGTTGCAGTGGAAATCATCCGCTCCGAACGGGGTACCCATTTCGATCCGGAAGTGGTGGATGTTTTCCTGGAAAACATCGGGGAAATAAAGCAGATCAAGGACGAGGTCGGCGCGATATCAGATGTGTCCCTGGCGGATTTCGTGTGGAGCGAGCGCGACCGGGCGGAGAAAATGGACCGCCGCATCCGGCTCAGAGCATAATCCGCCATTGACAATCGTATATCCGCAGGGGCGAACCCGTGTGTTCACCCGGAAAACGGCAAAAGCCGGCTGCACGATGCCGGGGATTTTGTTATCCGGGGGCTTTCCTCGTTTGTCAGCTTTGATGCGGCCATTGTGATGTTTTTGTGGCTGTGGACGAACTGGGTGCAGTAATTTCCGCGCAAAAACGAAAAGGAGGCAGGAGCCGATGAAATCTTATCGCAAAGAGCTTTTTTTCAACGTTCCCACAAGGCGCGCATTTATCAACATTACGCCGCAAGTTAATGACTGCTTGAAGGAAAGCGGCATCAAAGAGGGGTTTGTGCTTGTAAACGCAATGCACATTACCGCCTCTGTGTTCATCAATGATGATGAATCCGGTCTGCACCAGGACTATGACGAGTGGCTGGAGCGGCTGGCCCCGCACGAACCGGTCTCCCAGTACCGGCACAACGTAGGCGAGGACAATGCGGATGCCCATATGAAACGCCAGGTTATGGGACGCGAGGTGGTGGTTGCCGTCACCGAAGGGCGGCTGGACTTTGGCACGTGGGAGCAGATCTTTTACGGCGAATTTGACGGCCGCCGGAAAAAGCGCGTGCTGGTCAAGATCATCGGCGAATAACCGGATCCGGGCCTATTCCGACCACTGGCGCCAGGCCGGAATCATGGGAAAATACAACCCCAGGCGCAGGGGGCGGTCGTCGAGCTTTTTCATCAACTCTCCGTAGCGGTCCATCTGGGGGGTATAGCGCGCCTGCTCCCGGTCCAGGAAATCGGCCAGCCCGCCGCCGCCATGAGCACCGCTCTTATAATCAATCACCCAGCGCACCCCCAGGTCATCCACAAAAGTCCGGTCGATCACCGCGTTAACGACCTCATGACTGACAATCCCGCTGACGGCATACTCGCAGGCCCCTTGAAAGTGAGACGAAAGAATCCACCGGCCCGCGTGATCGGTCACTGCATTGATCAATGCCTTTTCCGCCTGCGAGACCGCCGCCTCGATATCCGATGAGCAGACCCCGATACGCATCAGGTCCCTTTGCAGGAGGTCCCGGAGATGATAAACCCGCTGCCGATTCCAGTTTTCCAGGCCGTTTTCGCATATGATCCGCAGCCATTGATGAACCACGGTTCCCACATGCCGCAGGGTAATCCCGGCCCAGTCAAAGCGGGGAGAAAACGATGCAATTGCTTCAGGCCCGGTTACGAGAGGTTTTCCGGCGGATTCCGACGCATCCGGATAAGGCCGGGGCAGTTTGCAGTCCGCGACCAGGCGCCGGATCCGGCAGTCCGATGCCCGCTGGGGCGCTTCCTGAGGCGGGAGGCTGCGGGCCCGGTCTTCCCGGGCGGCGGTTTCAAAGTTTTCACGCACCGCCGGCCACAGCACGCGCAGCAGGCTGCGGGAATCCGGCCTGCAAAGGCTGCCCGCTTTATCCAGGGATGCCCGGCCGAAAAGATGCAGGCGCTTGATCGCCCGGGTGGCTGCCACATACAGCAGGCGGCCGGTTTCATAATCGCGCCGGATCTGCTGTAGCTGCTGAATATACTGGTATATGGCGTCTTTTTCAGCCCCGGTCTCGGAAATGGGCGCCATTAAAAGAGATTGTCCGGCGGGTGCCCCCGCCCGCTCCTGCCACAGCAGCAGGGAAGGGTCCTGGCTGCGGGGGCTTTTGCCCAGACCCGGAATGATCACCGTGTCAAATTCCAGGCCCTTGGCCTTGTGAATGGTCATGATCTGCAGCCGCTGATCCGCCCCGGCATCGGGCTGGGCGAACAGGCCGAAGACCCCCTGCTCAAATGCCGCCACATCCGTAAGCGGATCAATGCCCAGGTGCGCATCCACATAATCGAAATACACCGGCACGTCGGCAAGTTCGCCCGGGCTCGCCGCAGTGGCCGGGCCGCCCATGGCGGTCCAGGCGCTTTCCACCCGCCGCCGCAGACTGCGCCGGTCGCGCTGGGTCATGGCTTCATCCAGAACCGGCCGGACCCGCTGCAGCCGGTTTTGGCCGTCCTGGCTCATGGCGCAGATCGGGCTTTCATCGTGAATCAGGTCATAAACCGTGCGACTGGTATCCATACCCGCAAGCCCGTGCAGATCCTTCAATGTCAATCCGCACCAGGGGGCGCGCAATACTGCCAGCCATGCGATGCGGTCTGCCGGATGCGACAGGGCCCGGGTCAGGGATACCAGGTCCCGGATCACCGGTCGATCGGCCAGGGAATCGATTTCCACTGCGGAAAAGCGAAGGCCGGCCCGACGAAATCCGCTGACAATGGTCTTTAAATGATTTCGGCTGCGCACAAGCACCGCCACGGTACCTTCCGGGTCAGCGTCCAGGGCATGGTTCACGCAGTCAAGCACATTATCGGCCTCGTCTGCATCATCGGCCTCAATTAAAGGGTGCACGCTTACGGCCGGATCCCGGTTCCCGGCAACAACCGGCGCGGCGGGCATGTAGGGAACAGCCCCGGTATCGGCATCCCCGGTATCCGGCAGCACCATCGAGAACACCGAATTCACCCATTCCACGATGCCCGCCTCGGACCGGAAATTGCTTTTGAGCACAAGTCTTTCCAACGGCACGTGGACGTCCAGGCCCTGTTCCCAAGCCTTTAGGAAAAGACCCACTTCGGCCTCGCGAAAACCGTAGATCGACTGCATGGGATCGCCCACCGCAAAAAAGGTCCGGCCGTCCCCGGCGGCCCAACCCGCGGTCAGGCCCTGCATGAGTTCAAACTGGCTGATGCTGGTATCCTGGAACTCGTCCATGAGAATATGCGAAATGCGGTAATCCAGGGACAATGCCAGGTCCGTGGGGTCTTCCGGATCTCCCAGGGCGATCCGCGCCCGGATGGCGGTTTCTGCGAAATCCACCTCCCCGGTCATGGCAAAAACCGCCTGCAGCTTTCCCACAGACAGCCAGAGCACTTCAAAAAGCGCCTCGAGCACCGCCCACTGGCTGTCGGTGTATGCGGGTGCAGGCAGGCGCCGCACCATGTCCAAATCTTCGGCCAGGCGGAGATCACCGGAAAGGTCCTCCAAAAGCGCTTTAAACCGGGATTTCCGGCGCTCCAGTTGCATCTTTCTTTCCGGGTCCGCCTTGGCAGACCCGGGCGCCGGAAACCCGAGGTTCTTATTGGCGTCCTTGCGCCACTCTCCGCTCCGGGTTAAAAGCAGCTCGGCAAGTCCCTGCCAGACCGTCAGGTCGCTGGGATCAGTGCCGGGCAGGCCGCTTAGGTTCCGGGCATGGATAATGGGGGATTCCGCGCCGGCAGCCGCCAGGTTTGACGCGGCAAACCGGGCCAGATCCGCAAGATCCGAAACCGCCGCCTCCGGAAACCGGCTGCGCAGATCCGACAGCGCCGCACCGATGACCGCCTCCAGGGCGGATTCCAGCATTGGCCGCAGCCGCTGCGGGTCATCCGCCCGGGCCACATGCCGCATCCACTGGTCGCGGCGGGGCAGCATCAGGGCCACCAGGTTTTCCAGGGTGGAAAGCCGGTTATCCAGGTGGCGCACCAGGGCTTCCACTGCCCCGGACCGGTTTTTTCCGCCTTCGAATGCAGCCACGGTCTCTCGCGCAGCACGCGCATACAGGGCATCCGGGTCGTCGGTGATGCGGGCGGGCGCCCCGAATCCGGAAAGCACCGGCATCTGACGGGTCAGCCCGGCGCACAATGAATCAATTGTCATGATCCGCATCCGGGAGGGGTATTTCTCCATCTGCCAGTTTTTCTCCGCATCCTTTTGCCCGGCCTGCCGCGCCAGTTCCCAGGTAGTGCGCTCATGTGCCTGCTCCGGCGCAATGTTTTCCGCGGCCCGGGCAATGGCGGCAAGCACCCGGTTGCGCATCTCTGCGGCCGCCTTGCGGGTAAACGTAATGGCCAGGATTTCCTCTGGATTTTCCACCCGGGAGAGCAACCCCAGGTAGCGCTGGATCAACAACTCGGTCTTGCCCGATCCGGCCGGGGCCTGCACGATAAATGACCGCTCCGGGTCAAGCGCAAGCCTTCGTTGTTCTGCGTCTGCAATCTGCGTCATGTTCCCGATACCTCCCAGATCCGGCACAGCGGGGCAAGGTCACAATACCGGCAGGCCTTGTTTTCAGAAACCGGGGACACGGCCGCATGGCCCGTGCCGATCTCCTCTGCCAGGATAAAAAGCTTTTGCTCCCATTGCGCCATGACTTCCCCAATGCTTTGGCAATCCTTTGCAATCCGCCTGTCGTCCATGATCCCCCTGACCCCGGGGAAAAGGCCGTCTGCAGCGGCAATGCCCAGATACGCGGCATCGCCCTTTCTCACGCGCGCGAACAAAACCCCGGCCGGTTCCCGGCCCAGGCCGAGGCTGTAGACCGGCAGCTGGGGTTCGGCAATGCGCTCGGCAAACCAGTCGCCCGGACCGGGGGTGCCGGTTTTATAATCAATGATCACCTCCTGTCCGGTCTCCAGGGCGTCAATCCGGTCGACAAAGGCGTACAGGCCGATGTCTCCGATCCGCACATGCATCCGGCTTTCGGTTTCCTTTACGACAAAAGGCGCCCTGACCCGCTCCTGCGCCATCCATTCGGCAACCAGATTGTGCAGCCGGTCGGTTTCAACCCGGGTAAACCGGTCCGTGAAGGTATCCGGCCGCATGCCTGCAAGCTTCCGGATGGCACCGCCAACAGCTTCGGCAATCCCCTCGCTTAGTTCCCGGTCGCTCATTTCCGAAAGGCGCTGGTGGTCGCAGATCTGATTCCAGAGCAGTTCAAGTACGCGATGAACCAGGATACCCCGGTCCCGGGCGTTTAAGCCCTGCTCCGGGATTTCAAGACGGCGGGCGCCCAGGCGGTATCTGCCGTAAGCCTGAAACGGGCAAAGCGCCTGGGATTTGATAATGCCGGTGCCCCCGGGCACGTCCCCGCCCGGGGAAACGCCTGCGCCCGCATTGTCTGCAAGGCTTTCGATCTCCGCGCTTTCCTGCATTTGCAGCCAGTAGCCGGCACCATTTTCCGGGTCCCGGACCTGTTTGAGATGATCAATCAGCGGGCTTGCCAGGCGCGTGCTTTCCCCGTCACTGCCGCCATAACTGCAAATGACCGCGTCTGCGCAACAAAGCAGGCGGCTCGTGATTTGACGCGAGTACGCCAGCTCCCGGGAAGGGCTGGAATGGGGAAGGCCCTGTTCGCGCTGGATCGATACCGGCAGAAACGGATTGGGCCGGGCCGGAGGCGGCCAGATTTCATGATGCATGCCCATGATCCAGAGGGCGTCGAATTCCTCGCCTGCGGCCTCCAGCATTCCCATAATCTGAACTGGCACGTCCGGCTGCTCGGGCTGAAAAGGGGTTTCCGAGAGCATGCGGGAAAGAATCCGCCCGGCCTCGGTCCGGGACAGCGGACCGCTTACCGGTGCAAGCCGCGCAAAGGCCTCCAGGGCCTGCTGCCAGGCAGATACCGTCTGATACTCCCGGCTTGACAGGCTGCGCTGTCCGGGCCAGCCAGCGGCATCCAGCAGCCCGGAAAACGTCTCCGTCCATTGATCCGGGGACTGCCGGGCCGGCATGCCCCGGGCCAGGGTCCGGAGTTTTTCCAGGACTGCAGACAGAATGCGCAGATCCGAATCAATACCTGACTTGCCTGCCAGGGATCTGGCCATCCGGATGATTCCGGAGACTGGAAAGTAAAGATCGCCGTGTGCCCGGATTTCGGCATCCAGTGCTGCGCGTGCCCCGAACTCGGTTTCCGCACCCGCCAGAAAAGGCGAACGCAGCAGGCGGCTCCATTCAAGCACCTCTACCCCCTGCCGGCCGGTAATATCCAGGATGCGCTCTGCTGCAGCCACCACAGGATAAGCCGAGAGTCCGGGGGCGGCCGTAATATTAAACATCTGCCTGTCCGGCGGATGCGAAGACAGGATGGCGTTTGGACAAAGCGCGTCCGCAAACTCCCGGCAGACCGATTCCCGGTCTGTAGCCAGCCGGGGAGACACCACCGCGATCCTTGCGCCCGGATCGGATTCCACGTGCCTGCGCGCCCACCAGGCAGCCGCCCGGATTTCCGCTGCATCATCTTCGGCCACCACCGTGCTGGCCATACCGGCCCGCTCCGGCCAGGCCAACCGGCATACGCGGGTGCCTGCGGCATGAAATGCGGAAAACAGATCCATCTGGACCGGGGTCAGCTCGTCAAACCCGGCAAGGATCAATTCCGGCATCCCGCTGATGCATCCGTCCGCCGCCCAAGCGTTCAAATATTCGGGTAGCCGCGCCCGATCCAGGAATCCCGATTGGCGGCAAAACCGCTCAAAGCTTTCCGCCCATCCGGAAAATGCGGCCGGATCAGGCGCGGCCCACGCCATGCCGCCGCCAACAGGCACCTTCCATTCCCGGCACAGGCGCCAGGCTTCCTGGGCCATGCGGGCGGTTTCATACATGTCAATCAGGCGGGAGGCCGCCTCGGATTCGGAAATAATACGCTCCCATACCAGCCTTTCCTGCAGATCGTCCATGATCACAGTCTGGACGCGGCTGTCTGGCTCGCCAAGGGGGGCGGAATACAGCAGATCATGAAACAGCCGGACAAGCCACGCCCCATAGGGCAGAATATCCGGTGTCTCCCATGCAGTCTCCGCCCGATCCAGGCGAAACCCGGAATACCGGGCCGCACCGGACCGGGCCAGCCTGCGGTTGGCCGTCACCAGCACCGCCCCGCCGGCCAGATGATCAAAACACTGCTGCCAAGAGATTTCCGGAATTTTCAAAGTCATGGCAATCTCCACTACATCAAGCAGATGACAACATCTTCACAAGTTTCGGCAGGAATTTGCTGCCCACCCCGGGCAGGGCGATAAAATCCGCCCGGGAAGGAGGCATCCGGGGTCCGGTTCTGAATCAAATCCCGGGGGCTGCTTTTCTGCTTCAAAAATATCGGAAATATTGTTGACCCGCATTTTCGCTTGGTATTATAATTAAAAATTTAGTATCTATGATTTTTTGCTGATAGTCAGCCGGATATTCCCTGAAACTTTACATACCACAAATAAAAGCATTTTAAAATCAATGGCCGAGAACACCCCGCCGCCTTCAAAAACAGAACTGGTCGCAGACTGGGAACACTTGTCCAAAGTATTTATCCGCCCGGAGGACGATAACTGCCGGGCGACGCTGATCAAGTACATGGAGCGCATTCTCTTCGGCCTCCATGATTTTCTCAAGCGACATGTCGGTATTACCGAAGCCAGAAGCCTGCGCGAACTGTCGCGCAGCTACATGCGCACGCAAATCAGCGAGGGCCCGGAGAAAAAACTCGCAGAAGTAATTACCTGCCTGATCAACGAAACCGCCCCGCACGCGGTCAACGTGGCATCCCCCTATTTTGTGGGGCACATGACCTCGGCCATTCCCTACTTCATGGTCCATCTCAAAACCATCGTGGCCGCCTTAAACCAGAACGTGGTCAAGCTGGAGACCTCAAAGGTGGTCTCTGTGGTGGAAAAGCAGGTGATTGCAAAAATCCACCGGCTGATCTACCAGATGGACGAGCCCTTTTACGCCGAGCACGTGCAGAACACGGAGACCACCCTGGGCGTGTTTACCGAGGGCGGCACCACCGCCAATCTCACCGCGCTGTGGGTGGCAAGAAACGCCCGGTTCGCACCCACGGAAGAATTCCGGGGGATTGAGTGCGAAGGGGTGCCGGCGGCCTTCCGGGCCCATGACGTGGATCGCTGTGTCATCCTGGCATCCCGGCTTGTGCACTATTCACTAAGAAAATCCGCGGGGATCCTGGGGATCGGCAATGACAACGTCATCCCCATCGAGGTGGATGAGCACTACCAGATGGACGTCAATGCCCTGGAACAAACCATTGAACGATTCAAATCCCGATCGCCGAACACCTGCATCCTCGCCGTGGTCGGAATCGCCGGGGCCACGGAAACCGGCACGGTCGACCCCCTGGATGCGATTGCCGATGTCTGCCGCAGGCACAACATCCATTTTCACGTGGATGCCGCCTGGGGCGGGCCGACCATGATGTCACGAGAATACCGCCATCTGCTTCAGGGAATCGAGAAAAGCGATTCGGTCACAATTGACGGGCACAAGCAGTTTTACATGCCCATGAGCTGCGGCATGGTGTATTTCCGGGACCCCGCCATCCTGGACGTGATCGCCTACCATGCCCACTACGTCAACCGGCGGGGGTCGGTGGACCTGGGAATCAAGTCGCTGTCCGGCTCCCGGGAGGCCAACTCCCTGATCCTGGACAGCGCCCTGAAAATCATGGGCAGCAAAGGCTATGCCCTGCTTATTGATCACGGCATCCGGACCGCAGCGGCATTTGCCGAGGAAATCCGGCAGCGGCCGGATTTTGAACTGGTCACCGAGCCGGTGTTAAACATCCTGACCTACAGGTACTGCCCGGCCGATATCCGGAAAAGCCTCGGCCGCAAAACGCAGGAAGACAAATGCCGGATCAACAACGACTTAAACAAGGTAAACCGGGATCTGCAGCGGATGCAGCGGGAAGCGGGCAACAGCTTTGTTTCGCGGACCACTCTCCAGGGAGACCGCCATTGCCCGGAAAACATGGTGGTGCTGCGCGCGGTGATCATGAATCCCATGACAGATATGGCCGTGCTGCGGGAAATCCTGGACGAACAGCAAGACATTGCAGCGCGTTTCTGTACAAGCGACCTGCCAGAGGCCTGATCAGGCCGCGGCCTGCCGTCCCAGTTCAAAGGCCTTTAAATTGACCTCCACAAAGGACTGACGGATGATTTCCCTTATAGCGGCCTCCAGACTCTGCGGGCTCAGGGGAAGCAATCCGGTTGCACTCAGCGCCCCCAGCAGCACCATGTTCACGGCAAGCACATTTCCGGCCTGCTTTGCCAGATCCGCGGCGTCCAGGGTGATCAGGCGGGCACACTTATCCGCGAGCCGGGCCTTGATGGTATCGAGCGCCGGATAGGTGCCCTTGCCGGTGGCTGCGGTAAACGGGGGCAGCGGCGCGGTGTTGGTGATCACGGTGGTGCTTTGATTGCATTTTTTCAGGGCACGCAGCGCCTCCGAGGGCTCAAAACCGAGCAGGATGTCGGCTTCCCCTTCGGAAATGATCGTGCTTTGGGCGTCTCCGAACACCAGGGCCGATTCCACGACCCCTCCCCGCTGGGCCATACCGTGAATTTCGCTCATGCGCACCGGCACCTCCGAGCGCCGGGCGGCCTCACCGAGCACGCGCGAGGCCAGCAGATTTCCCTGCCCGCCGACGGCCACGATGATCAATCGGGTTACATCCATGTCAGGTTCCTGTGAAGATATCAGATTAAATAACTGAAAAATTCGAAATCCGAATATCGAAATCCGAAACAAATTCAAAATCCGAATGTTTCAAACAAATACCGTGGATATTGTTTTTTGATCATTCGAATTTGGAAAATTTGATATTGTTTATCCCTTACGGGATGCTTCGCGCGAATTTCGGATTTCGTGCTTCGGATTTAGCTCTTAGAAAATTCTGTAATCTATTTCAATACCCGCAGATTGAGGTATATCCGGCAGAGCAGACCTTATCAGTCTCCGTCCTTCAGCGGTACAATGGCGTTTTCCGGGCAGACCTGGGCGCACACCGAGCACCCGGTGCACATGGCCGCGTCAATGCAGACCTGCCCGTTGTCGATATAAAAGGCGGGACAGGCCAGCTCGTTTATGCATGCACGGTGATTGGCGCATTTCTCCGGATTCACGGTAAAGGCGCGCCCGGTTTTTTTCTTCAGGCTCCGGGAAAGCAGCACGCATTCCTGCCGGGCGATCACCACGGAAACCCCCGGATAATCAATGGCCTCCTTTAAGGTCGAAATGCTTTTTTTGATGTTATAGGGCCGGATCACGCTGACATGGGGCACGCCGATGCCCCGGACCACCGATTCAATGGAAACCTGCCCGTATCCCGGCTGGTCAAATACGTTCATGTCCACGCCCGGATGCGGCTGGTGGCCGGTCATGGCAGTTGTCCGGTTATCAAGGATCACCAGGGTAACGTCATGGTTGTTGAACACGGCGTTGATCAGCCCGGGAATGCCGGAATGGAAAAAAGTGGAATCCCCGATATAGGAGATGACCTTCTGGTCTAAAACCTGCGAAAACCCGCATCCGGTGCCCATCGAGGAGCCCATGCAGATCAAAAAATCGCCCGCGGAAAGCGGCGGCATAAAACCCAGGGTATAGCAGCCGATATCCGTTGGCTTGACGGTTTCCATGCCGTCTGTGGCCTTGTTGACCGCATAAAAAGTAGCCCGGTGCGAACAGCCCGCACACAGGTTCGGCGGCCGCTGGGGGATTTCCGGCACATCCGAAAAATCCGGGGTTTGGGGCGCTTCATAGGCAACGCCGAAATAGGCGGCCATCTTTTCGCGCACCATGGCCGGATCATATTCAAAAAGCCGGGAAAACAGATCCGGCGCCTTGCCCCGGATCTGCAGGGTCAGCCCGGCCTCCTGGGCCAGGGCGCGGACCGCTTCTTCCATGTAGGGCTCGCCTTCTTCCACGACCAGTACCTTTTCACAGCCCTCCAGAAACGCCTTGATCTTCCGCCCGGGCATGGGGTGGGAAAAGCCCACCCGCAGGATCCGGGCCCGGTCTGCGATATCCAGGTCCCGTACCGCGTCTGCCACGTAATTGTAGCTCACCCCGTTGACCACGATGCCCCATGGCCCGGTGCCCTGGACGAAATTATAGGCGGACTCACAGGACAGGGCTTCTGCCTGCTCGATGTGTTCCAGCAGCTTGATATGAAGATTGCGGGAAACCGCGGGCACCGTGACCAGGTTAAACGGGTCGCGCACGAACGTGCCCTTGGTTTTTGGCGCGGGGATCTCTCCGAGCACCACCGGGCCGGTGGAATGGTTGAGCCGGGTGGTGGTGCGTAAAATGACCGGTTCCTGCAGGGATTCGGAGAGCTCAAAGGCATCTGCCATGATCTGCTTGGCCTCTGCCACGCTCGAGGGCTCGAGTATGGGAAGCCCGGAGAGCTTCCCGTAGTACCGGTTGTCCTGCTCGTTCTGGGAGGAAAACATGTAGGGATCATCTGCCGACAGGATCACCAGCCCGGCCTTGACTCCCACGTATGCCAGGGTCATCATCGCGTCTGCGGCCACGTTCATGCCCACGTGCTTCATGATGCACATGCTGCGCACGCCCGAATTGGCGGCCGCAGCAGTTACCTCCAGGGCGACTTTCTCATTGGTGCTGTACTCGAAGTACAAATCACTTTGCTTTGACATCTGGAAAAAATTGGCCGAAATTTCCGAGGAGGGCGTTCCCGGATACGTGGCGGCAAAGGCCAGCCCCGCTTCCACGGCACCCCGGGCAATGGCCTCGTTGCCCAGAAGCAAAAGACTATCCCCCGCCCGGTCCTGCAGCAGCTTGTGCATATGCATGGTTCCTCTATACCGGATTTGATATTATACGTTTCTGCATTAGATTTAAGACTGTAAAAAGTCTTTTTTACAGGT
>CAZTHW010000007.1:0-14661 GCA_964613595.1 uncultured Desulfobacteraceae bacterium
TGGTATAATCCTTTACAAAATCCTGTTTTTAAAAATCTGAAACGCTCAATTTAGGTTTCAAAATTCGGACAAATTTCGGGGGAACCATGAAAACATGCGTGTCTGCACAAGGAAAATTCAAATACGGAATTCATCGCCCGGCTTTCCGGGTCAAGCACTTGCGCGGAGACGACCGGGTCTGCAACCTGGGCACGTTTGCCGACGGCGCGCCCTGCAGCAACCGGGTGAATTTTCCCGCAGGCGACGTCGAGATGCCGTGCGCGGATACGGTTTACGAGATCCCCAATGCTTTGGGTTTTCGGGGCGTGACCTACATCAACAAGCGGTGGGCGGATGAAAACGCTGCAGATCCGGTTGGCATGATTCGGCTGCCGGATGCCCCGGAGGTATCCTTTTCCGCGGTACTCTCGGAATGGGCCGGGGGCGGGGCGGTTGACCCGGAGCAGAAATTGCGGATGCTCCGGGCGCTTCCCGACCCCCTGCAGCTCGCCCTGGCGGAAACCGGCACGGACGCCGGTGATCTGTCCTGTCTGGCAGAGATGGCCTGCGAATTTACCTTCAACCCGGAGACCGGCCGGCCCGACGGGCTGGTATTTCAAAAAGACGACACCGGCACCAGCCGTGCAGTAATCCATAACCGCACGCTTTTTGAGGTGCTGGCCAACAATTCCTATCTGCCGGATGCCTACAAGGAGGCCATGGTCCTGCGCCCCGGCGTGCAGGGGCCCAACGAAATCATGGGGCAGTGGGTGAGCCCCGACGGATCTTCCCACGTGTACGAATACCTGAGGTGCAACAGTTATATTCCGTGGGGGCATTACGCGGCCAACATGGCAGAAGACAGCATCCGCTACCGGATGTCCGATCTCGTATACCAGGACATGCGCGGCATGCGCCACCTGTATTACCAGCGCACTTACGTGCGAATGGCCGCCGACCTGGGCCTTGAGGTAAAAATTGAACAGCGGGCGCTTTCAGAAGACGAGCTCGAGGATCTGCGCTGCCGGGTGCTGGAGCGGCTCGCAGATGCGCGCCTGCGTGAAAATCTGAGTTTCAACCGGACCCTTTGGGGCTGGAACTATGGGTTCGACTATGCCCCGACCCGGTATCGTCTGCATGCGTCCCATCAGCAGGTGCATCAGCAGTATGCCATGATTCCCAAATCGGTTTCACAATCCCCCGGCTTTGACAGTCCCATGCCGTCGTATGCGGTGGGGGATATGGTCGAGGCCTTTGCCTTGCAATACGCGGCACATACCGGGGCGGCCTTTTTTGACGCCTACATCGCCGCCATTGAGAACAACCGCCGCATGCAGGGCGCGCCTGAAGGCGAGCACAGCCTGGTGATCCATGCAGATGAAAACGTCCTGGTATTTGTGCCCAAGGCGCAGACATCCCAGTGGGAGGTCAACGTCATGACTCGTCAGCCCGTTGGCAATATCGTGGAGGCCGATATTCACATGCGGCGTTCGCTGGATGCCGCGCTGCTAATTGCGGCCAGGACGCTTTCGAACATGGGCGCGCGCATGATTACTTCTTACGAGATCTCCAAACGGATGGATTCCGCAGATGCCCATCAGCGCCTGATATATACCCTTCTGCCCCGCCTGCCGGAATCGCCGGGCTCGTTTTCCGAGTGGCAGCAGCGGTGGATCAACGGGCACTACCCGGAGGATTTTGCCGCTGCCTGCCGGGCCGCACGTCCCCGATCTGTCCGGTGATCCTTCGGCCCGCGCGCCTGCCGGCGGATTTCTACGGATTTTTCCGCAATCTAAATTGAGCGTTTCAGATTTTTAAAAGCAATTTATTTTAAAGGATAACATACATTTCTATTTTAAAAATCTGAAACCCTCCGGGATTTTCAATTTTACCGCATCTACTGCGTCAGATGCAGCCTCGCATAGCTCACTATAGCGAGTCTGCATCGCCCTTGTATATACGGCAAACTTGAAAATCGCTCAATTTAGGCAACAGAAACACGGTTGCTTTTCATATCATCATCTGTATATTCTTTCTGTAAATACAAAAAGGGGTGTTACAAAATTGTAAATAGAGGTTACAAATTTGTCACTCCCTTCTGCGCTCCCTGCAATTTGATTCAATTTCAAGTTTTTGATTTTATAGTTTATTTTGATTTTATAAATTTTTGGCGCATAAGTTGCTATTCTAACCGCAAATGGAGGGATCTGTGGCCTCAACAACATATACAGTGGAAAGCCGGGACATGGATCCGGCCGCAATACTCAAGCAGCGCCGCGAGGCGTTGTTTGAAAGCGCCCCGCAGATGGCGTCTGCCGAATTTCTCCAGGCGCATGCCGAGCTTTTTGACGATTACTTCCGGCAGCGCTTTGCCATCAGTCAGATCGGTCCGGCCATTGCCATTAACCGCAACCCGTATGCGGTTGTCGCCCTGGGCGGATACGGCCGTGCCGAACAGTGCGTGTATTCCGACGTGGACCTGCTGCTGCTGTTTGAAAACGCGGTGCCTGATGCGGCCGAAGATCTCATCCGCGAATATGTCTATCCCTTGTGGGACCTCGGCCTGGAAGTGGGCTATGCCACCCGGTCGCTTCGGGAATGCGTGAAAATGGCCAAAGAGGACCTGGAAATAATGACTTCCATTCTCGATGCCCGGTTTTTATGTGGCATTTCATCGGTTTATGCGGACATGACCTCCCGGGTCCGCGAGCGGGTTTTCGCGCGCGCGCCTCATAAAACCATACGTGCCCTCGTGGAGCGCAACCGGGGCCGGCATCGCCATTACGGGGACGCCACGTTTCTGCTGGAGCCCAATTTGAAAGAGGGCGCGGGCGGACTGCGCGATTATCATACCATGCGCTGGATCGGCCGGATCAAGTACGATCTCTGCGAGTTGCGGGATCTGGAATACCGCGGCGTGCTTTCCAGTCAGGAATATGAAAGCTTGTTTGATGCGCTTTCCTTTATATGGCGGGTGCGCAACCGGCTGCATTATTTTACCGGCCGCAAGTGCGATCAGCTCTACTTTGATCACCAGGAGCGCCTCGCAGAGGAAATGGGCCTGGTGGAAGAAGACGGCCAGTTGCCGGTGGAAAGATTGATGAGTGAGCTGCATGCAAAGATGGGGTTTGTCAAGCAGCAATTGCTTTTGCTGTTATTCGAGCTGGGATTTGAAAAGCCCGCGCGGCGAAGCTTCGGGGTTCGACGGCAGCCGGATATTCCGGGCATAGAGGTGGCCCGCGGCGGACTGGGGTTTCATTCCTCCAACCGGATTGTCAAGTCGCCCATCCTGTTGATCCGGATATTTGAGGCCGCAGCCAGGCTGCGCATGCCCCTGACCCGGGAGGCCGGCCGCTTGGTGCGCGAGTTCGGGTACCTGGTGGACGACGATTTCCGGGCCAACCCGGAAGTCCGGCGGGCTTTTGAAAATATCCTGCTGATTCCGGCCGGACCGGTAAACGTGCTGGAGCTGATGCTGGAAACCGGTTTCCTGGTGCGGATGATTCCCGAATTCGGGGGGATCGTGGACCGTATCCAGTTTGATGCCTATCACCTTCACCCGGTGGACCGGCACAGCCTGCGCACCATTTATTTTATCAAGTCATTTGCGGATAATCCGCCGGAGGATGTGGATCCGCTTTGCACAAAGATCTATAACGGGCTGAAGCGTAAACATCTGCTTTTACTGGCAGCTTTGCTGCACGATATCGGCAAGGGCCGGTCCGACGGGAAGCATTCGGCCACCGGAGCGCAAATGGCGCCTGCTATCGTGGCGCGCCTGGGATACGGCAGGCGTGAGGCCGAGGTGGTCTCCTTTTTAATCGAAAATCACCTGCTGCTGGTCAAGACCGCCAGCCGGCGCGACATCAATGACGAAGAAACCGCCATTCGCATCGCCCGGGAAGTCGGGCAGGTCAATCTGTTGAAAATGCTGTATCTGCTGACCGTTGCCGATTCCATGGCCACGGGGCCTAAAGCGTGGAACAACTGGACAGCCACGCTGGTGCGCGATTTTTTCCTGAAAATTCTGGGAATCCTGGAAAAGGGCGAACTGGCCACCTCCGGCGCGGTCCGGCGGGTGGAGAAGAAAAAGGCATACGTGCGCAGAGAAGCGGATTTTCCGGGCCCGGAAGTGGAGGCCATGCTCGAGGTGCTTTCCCCGCGATACCTGCTTTACACGGAGGCCAGGGATATTGTCTCTCACATCCAGCTTTACCGGCGGTTGGCAGATCAGCCCTTTGTCTGGGATGTCACCCCTGAGGCGGCTTCTAATACCCGCACCGTGGTGGTCTGCGCCAAGGACCGGCCCGGGTTGTTTTCAAAGATCGCGGGCGTATTTACCGTAAACGGCATGGATGTCCTGGATGCCCAGATATACACGTGGCGCAACAATATTGCCCTGGATATTTTCACGGTTACGCCGCCGCCGGATCAGATATTTGAAGACGAGCGCTGGCAGCGGGCGACCCGGGATCTCAACGCCGCACTGACCGGACAGCTTGACCTTTCAAAGGCGCTGGCAGACAAGGAGGCCCGGGCAATAAAAGACGGGACTTCCGGTCGCCCCAACCGGGTGGAGGTGGATAACGAGACTTCCAGTTTTTATACCATTATCGAAGTTTTTTCCTATGATTTTCCGGGGCTGCTCTACCGGATCACGGACGCGCTGACCCGGAACGGCCTGGATATATGGGTGGCAAAAATTGCAACCAAGGTTGACCAGGTGGTGGATGTTTTTTATGTCCGCGACGAGCAGGGCGGCAAAGTGGACGCACCCAGGCGGGTGGCACAGATCCGGGAGCAGGTGCTTTCGGCGCTGCCCTGATCGGCGCATATCAGGCAGGTTTCAACAACCAAAACGGAGCGGTTTTCATGTTTGCCGCAGATACAAGGAAGCCGATGTCGAGCGATAGTCGACTATGCGTGACATCGGCTGATTTGGAGATGCCCGGAGCCTGCCCGGAGTATTCAGCCATAAATTCGAAGCACGAAATCCGAAATTCGAAATTCGAAAAAGCACAGACCTTTTTAATTCAAACGTATAGGAGGACACAATGACGCAGCCGAAAAACGTAATTGATCTGATCAAGCAGGAAGGCATCCGGGTCGTGGATGTCCGGTTCATGGATTTTCCCGGAATCTGGCAGCATTTTACCGTGCCGGTCAGCGAAATGGACGAGGATTCCTTTGAAGACGGCTACGGATTCGACGGCTCGAGCCTCAGGGGGTGGCAGCCGATTAACGCCAGCGACATGCTGGTGGTGCCGGATCCGGCAACCGCCAAGATCGACCCGTTTTACGAGGAAAAGACCCTGGTGCTAATCGGCAACATCGTGGACCCGGTCACCCGGGAGGCCTATTCCCGGGATCCGCGCCACGTGGCCCACAAGGCCGAAAATTACCTCAGGCAGAGCGGCATCGGGGATACCGCGTTTATCGGGCCGGAAGCTGAGTTTTTCGTGTTTGACAACGTTCGGTTTGACTCCCAGAGAAACCAGTCCTTTTACATGGTGGATTCCGAGGAGGGCGTCTGGAACACCGGCCGCGACGAGAATCCGAACCTGGCATACAAGCCGCGGCACAAGGAAGGCTACTTCCCGGTGCCGCCCATGGATAAGGGACAGGACATCCGGACAGAGATGATGCTGACCCTGGAGGACCTCGGAATTGACGTGGAATGCCAGCATCACGAGGTGGCCACTGCCGGCCAGGGCGAAATCGACATGCGGTTTAAGCCGTTGATGCAAATGGGCGACCAGTTGGTGTGGTTCAAGTATGTGCTCAAGAACGTGGCCAGGAGACACAACAAAACCGCCACGTTTATGCCAAAGCCCCTTTATGAGGACAACGGCACGGGCATGCACACGCATGTGAGCATCTGGCGCGACGGCAACCCCATGTTTTCCGGGGACAAGTACGCAGGTCTTTCCCAGGAGGCACTTTATGCCGTGGGCGGCATCCTCAGGCACTGCAAGGCGCTGTGCGCATTCACCAATCCCACGACGAACTCTTACAAACGCCTGGTGCCGGGATTTGAGGCTCCAGTCAACCTGGCATATTCGAGCAGAAACCGCAGCGCCGCAGTACGGATTCCCATGTACTCGGCATCTCCCAAGGCCAAGCGCATCGAGTTCCGCACCCCGGACCCGTCCTGCAACGGATACCTGGCCTTTTCAGCCATCCTCATGGCGGTGATCGACGGCATCGAAAACAAGATCGACCCGGGCGATCCCATGGACAAAAACATCTATGATCTGCCGCCCGAAGAACTCGCCCGGATTGACTCGGCCCCGGGTTCGCTTGAAGAGGCCCTGCAGAGCCTTGCAGCGGATCACGAATTTCTGCTCAAGGGCGACGTGTTCACAGAGGACGTCATCGATCGCTGGATCGAATACAAGCGGCAAAACGAGGTGGATGCCATCAATCTGCGGCCCCATCCGCACGAGTTTTTCCTGTATTACGATATTTAACCCCTCGCACGGCGGGACACATCAAAAAAGGCGGCCCTGGACGGGCCGCCTTTTTTTGATGTTCATGAAAATCTGCCGCCGCTGCATTGTTTCGGGAATTTGCGCTTTTTCGTTTTGCCGTGTTTGCCGAATGTGTGGTAAGAACATAAATAAGGAGGGGTGTGCCCCGCATGAAAACCCATTGACAATCCGCCCGGTGCGCGCGACCAAACGTATAAGGAGCAGCATATGTTTTGCAGACAGGCCGAATCCGCCTGGCGTGAACTCATGCCGGGAATCGAGGTCAGGACCCTGGTTTACGGCGAAAAAACCCTCATGGCCCAGTATCGCCTCAAAAAGGGCAGCCAATTGCCCGAACATTCCCATCCGCAAGAGCAGACCGGTTTTCTGGTTTCCGGTCAGATCCGGATGCATGTCGAAGATGATGTGCTGGATGCCGGCCCGGGTGATTCCTGGTGCATCGGGGGCAACAGGCCCCACTGGGCCGACGTGATCGAGGACGCGGTGGCAGTGGAGGTATTTTCTCCGATCCGGGAGGATTTTCTCCCATAGTGTCTTGCGTATGGATTTGAAGGCAAGGAGGGGTATGCAAACACAGAAAGTAATCGATTATATCGTCAACTGGATGCGGCAGTACGCGGCAGATGCCGGTATGAAGGGCTTTGCCGTTGGCGTTTCCGGCGGCATTGATTCCGCGGTGACTTCCACCCTGTGCGGCAAAACCGGCCTTTTGGTAATGGCGCTGAATATGCCCATCCGGCAGGCCGCTGATCAGAAAACGCTCGCAGAGCGCCATTTGGGATGGCTGCATGAGCATTTTGAGAACGTAACCGGGAACACGGTGGACCTTACCCCCGTGCTTGAAGCATTTGAGCAGATCTTTCAGGAAGATATCCAGGATCATCTCACCATGGCCAATACCCGGGCCCGCATCCGCATGTCCGCGCTCTATGCATACGCTTCGCATCACCGGCTCTTGGTGGCCGGCACCGGCAACAAGGTGGAGGACTTCGGGGTGGGGTTTTTTACCAAATACGGAGACGGCGGGGTGGACATCGGGCCGATTGCCGATCTCATGAAAACCGAAGTCTACGAATTGGCCCGCGGGCTGGGGGTGATGGCGGAAATTCTCAAAGCCCCGCCCACAGACGGGCTGTGGCAGGACAATCGAAGTGATGCGGACCAGATCGGGGCAAGCTACGAAGAACTGGAATGGGCCATGGGGTTTGAACAATCCGGCGGTGACGAATCCGGGCTCGGCCAGCGACAGAAACAGGTGCTTGCTATATACCGAGACTTTCACCGGAAAAACCGGCACAAGATGGACCCCATCCCGGTGCCGGTCATTCCGGAAAAATACAAATAAGCCATAGAGGGATCCGGCCTTGGAATTCTGGGTCGTGTTAAGAGATGTGCTGTTTCTGCTGGCCGGGGCGTTTGCCTTCGGCATTGTCGCCCAGCGTTTAAGGCAGAATGCCATTATCGGATACCTGTTGGCCGGTGCGGTTTTCGGGCCGTTTTTGTTTCACACGCAAGCCCTGATGCACCTGGCTGAAATCGGGGTGGCCCTGCTTTTGTTTACCATCGGCCTGGAGTTTTCGTTCAGCCGCCTGCGGCGCCTGGGTCGCATCGCCCTGGGCGGGGGCACCCTCCAGGTGATTTCCACCATGGCGCTGTTTGCCCTGATCCTGACGGCGTTCGTGGATTTTCGGGCCGCAGTGGCACTGGGCGCCATGATCGCGCTGAGTTCCACGGCCGTTGTCATGCGGATCCTGGTCGACCGCAGCGAGGTGGATTCGCCCCGGGGAAGAAACGCGCTGGGCATCCTGCTGCTCCAGGATGTGGCAGTGGTGCCCCTGGTACTTTTGGTCACCATGATGGGCCAGACCGGCCAGCTCGATTCCATTGCCCTGCAGATCGGAAAAATCCTGCTGGGTGCGGCCGGGCTGGTGGTGCTTTTTTACGTGCTGTTTTACATCCTGGTGCCCCGGATCCTGTTTTCCGGCACCATCCACCGCAACCGGGACCTGGTGGTGCTGCTGGCCATTCTTTCAGCGGTAGGTTCGCTGTGGCTGGCCCATGAAGCCGGGCTTTCCCCGGCGCTGGGCGCGTTTATCGCCGGCATGATGCTTGCCGAATCCCCGTTTGCCACCCAGATCCGGGCGGATATCGGATCGATCCGCACGCTTTTTGTGACCCTGTTTTTCGCCACCATAGGTCTGCTGCTCGATCCGCAGTGGATGCTCTACAATATTCACTGGGTGCTCCTGGTGCTGCTGATTATTGTGATCGGCAAGATCCTGATCATTTATTTTATCGCCCGGCTGTTTTCCCGGCCGCCGGCAGAAGCCCTGTCCACCGGCATCACCCTGGCCCAGGTCGGGGAGTTTTCCTTTGTCCTGGCCACCACGTCCCGTGATATCGCCCTGATCGGGCCGGAAACCTTTTCCCTGATCGTGTCCGTGACCATTGCCTCGATTCTGATCTCCACCTACATGGTCAACAAGGCCCCGGTGCTTGCCGGTAAACTGTTGAAGCCCGCATCCTGGGACCCTTCGGCATCCATGGCAACAGACGCCAAAGGGGGCCCGCCGGCTGGCCGGGTCATGGTCATCGGCTACGGACCCGCCGGCAAACAGGTCACGGATGCGCTCATGGAACACGAGATCCGCCCGGAAATCGTTGAAATGACCCCCAAGACCGCCCGGGCCGCCATTGACCGGGGGCTTGAAGTGCACATCGGCGATGCGGTCAGCGAAGAAGTCCTGGTGCACGCGGGCTTAAACGAAACCTGCCTGGTGGTCATCACCATCCCGGACCCGCGCATGACAATTGCCATTATTGAAGCTGTCAAGCGGCTTTCGCATAAAGCACCGGTGGTGGCCCGCTGCCGCTATCATATTTTCAAGCAAGCCATGGAAAAGGCCGGGGCCGCGCTGGTGGTGGACGAGGAAAACGTGGTTGGCATCGAGCTGGCCGAATCAGTCATTGATTCCCTGTACCGGGCCGACAGCGAGGAGATGGCCTGCGCCCTCGGCATTTCCGGAGTTTGACACACCCGCCCTCTGCTGATATTTTATTCAAAGGGGGTGATGTTCATTCTGGGCGCCATTGCCGGTGCGGTGGCCGAGAGCGCCTATGGCCTGCCCGACTGGATCCGCCAAAACGTGCGGCTCTGTCTGAAGGCACCGTTAAAGCGGGTGGCGCAGGAATTTACAGACAGGTTCATGACCGCCGGATAGCCGGCACAACGCATGGATCATGCAATGGAAGAAGAAGCAAACAATGCAGAAGACAAATGGATCAAAAAACTGATTGGTTTTTTCAGGCGCATGCCCCGCAAAAAACCGGACTCGGCGCAGGCCGATTATACCGGCTGGCACCAGAGCGAGGCGCAATACCAGAAGGAACAGGCAGAGTGGCTGGCGCAGGTGGCCGCCCGCAGACAAAAGAAACGGACCGGTGATGGCAAAGATCCAAAGTGACGTCGCGGAAAGACAGGTCCGCCGGGTCACCTGGTGGGGTTTCTGTGGCAATATCCTCCTGGCTGCCTTCAAGGTTGCGGCCGGATGGTTTGGGCACAGCCAGGCCGTGGTGGCTGACGGGATTCACAGCATCACCGATACCATCACTGACGTGGCCGTGATTCTGGGTTCCTACTACTGGGCCCGGCCGGCAGACGATTCTCATCCTTACGGCCACAAACGCCTGGAGACCACGGTTTCCATATTTATCGGCGGAGTGCTTTTTCTGGCGGGCGCAGGCATCGGCTGGGATGCGGTCACCTCCGTGTACAAGCCGCACGAAAAGCATCCCGGATTAATCGCCTTTGCAGCCGCAGCCGCCTCCATTGTCATCAAGGAGTTTCTCTACCAGTGGAACATCCGGGTGGGCAACCGGATTAACAGCGTGTCCCTGACGGCAAACGCCTGGCATCACCGGCTGGATGCATTCAGCTCCATACCCGTTCTGGTGGCGGTCGGCGTGGCGCTGGCATATCCGCAATGGCATCTGCTTGATCACCTGGCTGCATTTTTTGTGGCCATCCTGATCTGTTATGCCGCCATCCGGATTATCCTTTCCGGGTTCCGCGAGCTTGTGGATCAGGGCGCGCCCACCGAGGTATGCGAGCAGATCAAACAGCTGGTAAAGGATCATCCCGCAGCCCGCCAGGTGCACAACGTTCGCACCCGCTATGCGGGCAACCTGCTGTGCGTGGATCTGCACGTGGTGGTCGACAGTCAGATGACCGTTTACGAAGGCCACCGGGTGGCCGAGCAGATCAAGCAGCTGCTGCTCCACCAGGGACCGGAAATTCTGGACGCAGAAGTCCACATCGAGCCCGAGGAAGCAGCTCTGCCCGACGGCGAGTGCTGAAAAAATCATATATTCGGAGGCCAATTATGTATAAGCTCGTACTGGTCAGACACGGGGAGAGCATCTGGAACCGGGACAACAAGTTCACCGGGTGGACGGACGTGGACCTGACGGAAAAGGGCTCCCGCGAGGCCCACACCGCGGCCGAAGCCCTGCGGGAAAAAGGCCTTGATTTTGACGTGGCCTTTACTTCGGTATTAAAGCGCGCCATCCGGACTTTGTGGCTTGTCATGGACGACATGGACCGGATGTGGATTCCGGTGCATCGATCCTGGCGTTTAAACGAACGCATGTACGGCGGCCTGCAGGGCTGGGACAAGGCGGAGACCGCAAGGGAGTGTGGAGACGAGCAGGTGCATACCTGGCGACGCAGTTATGACGTGCGCCCGCCCGAACTTGAAAAAACCGATGCGCGCCACCCGGTCCACGACCCGAAGTACGCCCATCTTCCGGAAAACGAGATTCCCGGTACGGAGAGCTTAAAAGACACCATCGAGCGGTTCATGCCTTACTGGCACGGCACCATTGCCCCGGTAATCCGCCAGGGGCAGCGGGTGATCATCTCTGCGCACGGAAACAGCCTGCGCGGGCTGGTCAAGCATTTAGACGGCATATCCGACCAGGAAATCCCCGGGTTAAACATTCCCACAGGCATTCCCCTGGTTTACGAACTGGATGCGGCGCTCAAACCCATCCGGCATTACTACCTGGCAGACCCGGAGACAGTGGAAAAAGCCGCTGCCTCCGTGGCCGACCAGGGCAAGTCCGGGAAATAGGTGATCCCGGGGCAAATGGAGATTCATATCGTTCATTACGCACCGGGTGCGGCCCGGGCTCGCGGCCTTGCGGTGATTATTGACGTGTTCCGGGCGTTTTCCGCAGCCTGCTATGCATTTGACCGCGGCGCGCAAAGCATTATCGCCACCCAAAGCCTGGAAACCGCACGCGCCCTTAAGCGCAATCACCCCCGCTACCTGCTCATGGGCGAGCGCCACGCCGTAAAACCGCCGGACTTCGAATTCGGCAACTCCCCCTCGGAACTCGTGCAAGCCGATCTTTTCGGCAAGACCCTGGTGCACACAACTCACGCCGGCACCCGGGCGCTTTTGGCCGCCTCCCATGCCGAATCCGTGATTACCGGCAGCTTTGTCAATGCCGGCGCAATCGCCGCACATATCCGCAAACGGTCTCCGGAATCCGTCTATCTGGTCTGCGCCGGGTTTGAGGGAGATAAGGAAGCCGCAGAAGACCTTTTGTGCGCCAAGTACTTACAACAGCTCCTGCGCGGGGAAGACCCGGATTTTAACCCCATACCCGAACAGCTCCGAACCGCCCCGTCGGCCCTGCGCTTTTTCGATCCCAAAGACCCGGCCTCCCCGGAAATCGACTTTCACATGTGCCTGGATCTCGACCGTTTCGGTTTTGTCATAAAGCGGAGCCACGCGGATGCCCGCATGTGTACGCTGGTGCGGCAATCCGCCTTGTTTTCAGACTGACCTGCCGCTTAAAGAAGTTGATATTAAGGGATTTTTTTTGCATGTCCCCCTCAAAACTGGTAATATCTTGTAAAAATTGCAGAGTATCACCATTCATCTCCCGAATAGTGTCGTGGTCAAGTAAAACCGGACACCTTCCCTTCTTTTTTTGACTTTTATTGCGGTGTCCGTTTTTATTAAATCACATCAATCCCCTGCGCTAGGTGAACCGCAACGTCGGGCGCCTTAACATCGGGCGTGCAAGCCTGGCATAAGTATGGGAGGCGATCTCATGCGCCAGTTGAAATTGAGCAAAGCTTTTACTCTGATGGAACCAGGGCCTGTCGTCCTCGTGACAACCCACGATGAAAAGAAAGACAACATCGTGACGATCTCCTGGACCATGGTGATGGATTTCACCCCGGTATTTGCCATCACCACGGGGGAATGGAATTACTCCTTTGCTGCACTGCGAAAGAATCGGGAGTGCGTCATTGCAATTCCCACCGTCGACCTGCTGGATAAGGTGGTTGGCATCGGGACGTGCTCCGGGGCAGACACGGACAAGTTTGCCAGGTTCAAGCTCACACCGGTGCCGGCCAAGCTCATCAGGCCGCCCTTGATCAAAGAGTGCCTGGCCAACATTGAGTGCAGGGTCATCGACATCATTAAAAAGCACAATATCGTTGTGTTAGAGGCGGTTGCCGCATACATCGATACCGCACGCAAGGAGAAGCGCACGGTTCACGCTGTTGGTGACGGAACGTTCATCGTCGACGGGCGCAGGATTGACCGGAAGAAGATGATGGCCTCCAAGCTCCCATCGGGCGTTTAGGGTTCATTGGCTATCCACGATGAAGTTCTGGTAGACAAAATGAGAAACCCGGCGGAGACCAATAATTCGTTCAAGCGGGCAGGCCCTGTCGGACCTGCCACTTGACTCAAACGTTATGCAATGTTTGCGCATAACGATTAATTCGGAGAAAATGCAATGAGTGACCTCTTCAATAAGATCCACGGCCTTATCAAGGCTGGCGAGGTTTTGATATCAGAGCATGGATATGATGAATTGGTTGAAGACAGCTTGTCAATCCGAGAGCTCCTCGACGGGGTAGTAAACGGGGCAGTTGCTGAGGAATACACCGATTACCCCAAAGGTCCATGTGTCTTACTTTTACAGCA
The DNA here is from genome assembly GCA_964613595.1 of uncultured Desulfobacteraceae bacterium. Lineage (GTDB taxonomy): Bacteria > Desulfobacterota > Desulfobacteria > Desulfobacterales > Desulfosalsimonadaceae > Desulfosalsimonas. The sequence continues at coordinate 13,484 of CAZTHW010000007.1, forward strand.
GGATCGGTCGGGTAATCCTGTCCACGTTGTATGGGGAGTTCCGAAAGGACTTGATAAACCCGCTGTTCTGGTTACTGCATATAGACCAGATCCGGAACGCTGGGATGAAACTTTTTTACGGAGACGCAAAAAATGAAACGTCGGAAAAAAATCAAGTATATCCATGAAGGGCAATATGTTGCTGAAGTGGCGGTGGAACTGATGGAAGATGAGACCGGGTGGTCCCCTTATCTTAGCGTCGAGGATGCTTATAAGTTGGACGATGTGCGGGAGGCGCTTCGCAATGAAGATTTAAAATCAGCAACAAAATATGGACGTATTTACGAGCTTCGGCCGGTAGCACATCAGTAAACAGTATAATCCCGCTGCTCCACTCTGACCGGTTTTTCGCTGTCCTTACATACCGGCAGGTGAGCCGGCCGTTGGACAGTAAAATGAAAATACTGAACCGAATGTATCTTGCACTTGGGATTCTCTTTGAATCGCAGGCATTGCGCTGATTGCCCGTTTCTGGATGATAACCGGGACTTTAACAAAACCCTGGTGGCGTTTTTCCTCCGCCCAATTCCACCGGAGGAATACCGGGATCAGATCGAGAACTGGAAGGAAACCGTTTGTGAAATCGCATTTGGCGATTGCGCATCGGATGAATCCGAAAAAAAACTGACAAAACGCATTCGATATTCATGGGGACCAGGGGATTGGAAAAGGCATATGGATGGTAAAATCCGCGCCAATATCAAGCCCGGCATGGCGGTTGAAGTGGTGCTGAAAAAGGATCAGCGGACAGGAGCGCTTACCAGCGGAGTTGTAAAAAGAATCCTGACAAAATCCGCAAATCATCCCCACGGCATCAAGGTGGAGCTTGAATCCGGGCAGGTGGGCCGGGTTAAAAAAATTGCGGGATAGCAGGGCAAGGGGTGCTGTTCGCGGGTTATTTTCACTTTTCATCCCGGGTATCGAGAAACACCGCAGGCAATAAAGCGCTCAAAACGTGCGCCGCAGAAGCCGATTTTTTCACTGCCCGGAATGCATGTACCCGGCCCCGATGTCGAAACCTTCTGCGCGGAGCTGATCTCGTGCAAAGACGAGGAGCGAATCCGGCAGTCGGCTGCCGCTGTGGGTCATGGGCGCCGGCTGTTCGCCTGCTTTTTCCCCCAGGCAAAATGGTGATCAAT
>CAZTHW010000007.1:14671-23886 GCA_964613595.1 uncultured Desulfobacteraceae bacterium
GGTAAAGGGATTGCCGAAGGGCAGGGGGGCTGCGGTATCAAAAACCTTCCGGATAACCCGGGAAACCCGATCCGAAAGGGCTTGCGCCGCATCGTGGCGGCCCTTGTCGAGATGGTCAAGCATTGCAGCGAGTTGTTGGGCAAAGCAGTGGCGGTGCTCAAAAGAAATCCGTCGTACGGCCCGCCGCCCGGCTTGGGCCATTTTGCATAATCGCCCTCAGCACCCCGCACCAGCCAGAGATTGGAAAGGTCTCTGCGGGCACATGCCACCCGATCTTCTCCGCTGGTGTCTTTTAAGAGATAAATGTTTGGATACCGGGAAACAAGCGATTCCACCGTTTCCGGGCTCATTTCGTTTTCCGTGATCTGCGGCAGCTGGTAGAGGGCCATCGGAACACCGGTGCGGGCTGCCGCATCAAGTTCCTCCTGGATGAGCGTTTGGGCAAGATCGGAACCTTTGGGCGGGGTGACCGTAAACCCGCATATATTGCGTGCCGCCAGTGCGGCCGGGTCGATACTGCCTCCGGTGAATCCATCGAGAAGCGCATGAATGGCCGGCACCACGGTGCCCGTTTCGGTGCGCAGCACCCCCTGGGGAAAAAGCGTGCGTATCAGGTCTTTGCGCTGATCGTGAACCGTCTGCATATCTTCTTCCTTTTCCGCAGCATCAAGTGGTTTTTGTCGATTTCTGAAATATTCGGGCAGATATTTATTTATCGGCACTTTCTTCGTTTTTGTCAACATCGGGGTGGGCATCGATAAAGCGCATGCTTCATATACGGATATAAATATGCGATATTTTATCGGATGGCCCGATATCTATCCTGATATCCGATCGGCCCCCGGGTGATCTGAAAGCTGGCAAGGTGCGGCAGGACCATGCGGGATTGAAAATCATGTACAGGTGATATGCCTTTGCCCATCCTGTCTTGATTTTCAAACCTGGTTTTTACTTGAAATTTTTCAATTCAAAGACATATTCTAAAAAGAAATTCCTGCGCCTGGCCATCTTGTAAAGCAAAAAGCGCCGGGCTTGAACGCCGGGGAAATCAGAGACAAGGAGAGCCTGTCCATGAAAGACCGATTTATCTTCCGCTACATTGTCATCGCTGCAATACTGTTTCTGGGTGTTTTGTGGACCCTTGGATCCGCGGCCCAGAAGGATGCGGATTATCCCAATGACCAGTTCATTGCCGATGCCGGATGGGTCCGGGACCACAAGGATGACAACGATCTGGTGATTGTGGATGTCCGGACTGATGAACACTTTGACAACCAGGTCATTCCCGGCGCGGTCCGGATGCCGTGGTCTGATTTTCGATTAAACGATGTTGGAAACAACCTGGGTTCCGTATTCAAAGGGGTGGGCGCTGCCCAGGAGATTCTGGGCAGCCACGGCATTGCCCCCACGGATACGGTGGTGCTCTATGATTCGGTAACGCGTGACGGCGGCGCCACCGCTTCATACGTGTTCTGGATTCTTGATGTGCTGGGCCATGAAAACAAAAAAATTCTGGAACGGGGAATTGACGCGTGGAAGGAGGCCGGCTATGAAGTGGCAGACCGGCCGCGCGAGCCCGAGCCCCTGACATACCAGGTCCCGTCAGGGAAGATGCAAAAGGGCCTGCTCATTGACGCGGATTTCATCTACCGGCGTCTGGGAGATTTTTACTATCAGATTCTGGATGTGCGATCCCGTGATGAATATCTCGGGGAAAAGGGCTCCAAGGCCTTGGACGGCACGCCCCTGAAACTGGGTCATATTCCCACTGCAGTGAACATCAATTACCAGGATGCATGGTCTGATCCGGAAACCAAGGGCATCAAGTCCTACCCGGAACTCCGGGAGCTATACAAGGGGCTTGACCCGTCCAAGGGCGTGATTCTTTACTGTGATTCCGGAAGGCGCAGTTCTTTTTCCTATTTTGTGCTGCGCCTGATGGGATTTAAAAATGTCTATACCTATGAGGCCTCGTGGCAGGAATGGGGGAACCCGGACCGGTTTTTGCCGGTGGAAACCCGGGAGAACGAATTTACCGGGGATTTTTTGCCGGAGCCGGTGGAAATCTCCGGCGCTGTGCAACCCGCCGGCGGCAGCCCGGCCCAATCCCGGCCGTCCGGTGATGCGTCTTCCGGCGGCTACGTATCCTGTGGAGGCTGATCATGGAGAAAAATCAATTGTCCGCTTCGTACTGGAAATGGGTTCCGGCGGCATTTGCCTTGGCAGGAATCATTCTTTTTGTTTTTGCCACATTCGGGCCCCCGGCCTCGTCATCCGGCTTTGTGGCCGCGCTGAAAGGTGCAATTGAACCGCTGGCGCCGGGGTATGTGGAAGGCAAGGCCCACTACCGGATGTCTTCAGGCCCGGGCGCCTGGGTCTTTGCTTTCGTGCTGGGCATGGCCATCGGCGGTTTTATCGCAGCGCGCACCTTTCCGATTCCTGTTCGCGACATTCCGGAAATATGGGAAAAACGATTCGGAAACAGTCGGATCAAGCGCTATGCCGCCACCTTTGCCGGCGGATTCATTATTCTGTTTGCATCTCGGCTTGCCGGCGGCTGCACCTTGGGGCTTTTTATCTCCGGGTCCACTCAGCTGGCGGTCAGCGGCCTGTATTTCGGCGTGCTGATTTTCGCTTTTGCCATGCTGACTGCCCGCTTCGTGTACGGCAAGGCCGGGAAGGAGGAAAGATGAGTACCCAGATATGGCTCGGTCTGCTCTCCGGCATTGCCTTCGGTTTTGTGATCCAGCGCGTCGGGGCCACCAATGCAGACAAGATGGCCCGGGCGCACCTGATGATCGAGGCAGATATTCCGCGGTTCATGCTCCTGGCCGTGGTGCTTTCAGCCGTTGGCCTGGTGGGGCTTCAGGCTTCGGGTGTGGGCCGCACCCTGATTATTCCCACTAGCCTGGCAGCCACGGGAATTGCAGGCGTGTTGTTCGGCATCGGCTGGGGGCTTTGCGGGTATTGCCCGGGTACCACCTGGGCGGCGGCGGGTGAGGGGCGAATGGACGCCGTTTTTGCCCTGCTTGGCGGACTGGCCGGCACTGCGGTGTTTGCTCAGGTGCATGAAATTCTGATTCCCTTGCTGCATGCGCCCACCAACATGGGTCAGATTACCCTGACCGACTGGTTCGGCAGTCCGACAATTGCTGCTGCGGTGCTCGTGGTAGTCTTTGGGGTCAGCATTTGGGGTATCGGCATTTTGTGGGAGAAAAACGGCCATGGCGCAGTCCGGTAAAATATTCGTTTCTGCTGCCGCAGTCGGCCTGCTTTGCCTGCTGGCTTCGGGCTGTGAGCAATCGGCCGGCCGCGCTGCCGGACCGGACGTGCCCAGGGGGTATGTTTCACAGATCCGCGTGGAGCAACAGGACCGGGTTCTGGGTTTCGGGCCTTTTGTGGGATATTATTTCCGGCCCGAGACCCGGGGGGATTTTACTCGGCTGCGATTTGTCTGCTTTAACGAGCAAAACTTTTATACCGATGACCTTCCGGAAAACGCCAAACTCTTTGAAGGCACGGCTGTATTGACCCGGCTGCCGGATGCGGATTTCAGCCTTCCGGATTCCGGCCGGATCAACCCGGTTTATTTCCCAGAGGCCCCGGCCCGGTGGACAGCCGCCCGGCCGGAGCCGGGGGATGCATTTCTTCATTTTCATTCCTGCTATGATGCTCAGGGACCGGTGCTTACCGGATATTGGTTCCGGCATGAAGCTGTGGCAGCCTTTACCTATGACATGGGCGGCCGGGTGGGCCCGCAAAGCCCCCTTTACCATGAGGTCACGCCCGGCACAGACAAGGACTTTGCCCGGATCATCGAATTTGATTCCGGACCCGAATAGGGATACAGGGGTCAAGTCTGCCCTTGAGGCTTTTGGCAAAAAAGCCTCAAGGGCAGACTTGACTGGTGCAGCGCAGATGAGACAAAAAACCTTGGAAATAACGGGTGCGGTGTGCAATCTCGGCCGGGTGGAAATCGTGGGCAAGAAAAAATTAACCATTTTTTTGCCGGGGGAGAGTTTTTTCTCTTGACCAGCTTTTTAATGGGTGATCAGCTTTTTAATAGGTATCCCCTATGACACTTTTTCCCTTCACCGCCCTGGTCAACCAGGAAGTGGCCAGGGAGGCCCTGCTCGTTGCGGTGCTCAACCCGGCCGTACACGGCGTTTTGCTGCTGGGAAGCAAGGGCACGGGCAAGACCACGATGGTGCGCAGCCTGAGTGGGCTTTTGCCGGAAAAAAAAGTCATCGAACTGCCCGTGGGCAGCGGCGAGGACATGGTCCTGGGCACCGTGGATGCCGAAAAAACCTTGGCCACCGGGGAGCTGTCAGTCAAACCCGGGATTCTTTCCCGGGCCGACCAGGCCATTTTATACATCGACGAGGTCAACCTCCTGCCGGACCACTTGGTTGATGTCATCCTGGATGCCGCAGCCACCGGCAAGTACCACCTGGAGCGCGAGGGCATCTCCGCGGAAATTCCTTCCCGCTTCATCCTGATCGGCTCCATGAATCCGGAGGAGGGCTGGCTTCGGCCGCAGCTTCTGGACCGTTTCGGTCTGGCCGTGCATGTGAAGGGACTGGAACAGGTGGATGAGCGGGCCGAGGTGTTTTCCAGGTGTCACGAGTATTCCAACGATCCGGAGGGTTTTGCCGCCCGGTTCCGGGAGCAGCAGGACGCTCTTTGCCGGCGCCTCCGGCGCGCGGCCGGGCTTCTTTCCGATGTTGCGCTGCCGGAGGATCTGCTGCGCCGGGTGATTGAAATGGTGCTTGAAATCGATATTTCCACGCACAGGGCCGAACTGGCCGCCTGCCAGGCCGCCATGACCCGGGCGGCCATTGACGGTCGGAAGCAGGTCGAGTGGGCCGACGTGCAGGCCATGCTCCCGCTGGCCCTGCAGCACAGGCTTGGGGAAGCCGAGACCCAGACCCGGCTGACCTGGGACAGACTGGAGCAGCGAATCTTCGAAGGAAGTCAGGAAACCGAACAGAACAAGCCCGGGTGGCTCCCATCGCCGTTTTACCGAAAAAAAAAGCCAAAGCGCAACCCTGAGCGTGGAAATGCGCAGCCGGACCGGCAACCAATCCGGACCGGTCCATGTGATGCATCCATTTTTGGAAACCCCTCGAACCGGCAGCGACCGGGCCTTTGTTCCCCGCCGCGAGCGCCCGGTCCGGGGAAGGCATCCTTCCCGGTTCAGAAAGCCGGTATCGGCCATACAGGGGCGGAAGATTGCCGTGCGCCCGTGGGTGCAAACCGGCCGTATCGACATCCCGGCATCCATTTTTGAGGCCTGGAAACGGGGCCATCTGCAGCCCGGCGCCCGGGACCTGGTCTCGCCCCGGAAGGTGGCGCCGCTTTCCAGGCTGGTGGTTTTCCTTTTGGACGTCAGCGAGTCCATGTCCAGTACCCTGGAATGGATGCGGAACTGGGTGCGTACGGCCATGGAACAGGCCTATCTGCGCAGGGACTCGGTGGCCGTGGTCATTGTCCAGGGAAAGGCGGCCGGGGTACTTGTGCACCCCACCACCAGTCTGGGCTTTGTCCTGCACCGGCTCTCCGAGGTTCGGGTCGGGGGCGGGACACCGCTGGATCGGGGAATCATTGCGCTTTCCCGGATCATGATGCAGCACCGGGATGCGTACCCGGTAATCGACGTGTGCCTGCTTACAGATGCCCGCTCCACTTCGCCCCTGGATACACCCGAGGTCCGAGCCCGGGCCCGGGAGGTTTCCAAGGCGGCCCGGGAGGTGGTTCTCCTTAATCCCGGCTCCGGAACCGATCGGCATATGCAGGAACTGGCCGCATTCCTGCATGCTTCGCTGATTGATATGCGCCGCTGATGACCCGATTTTGAGGTCATTTCGGTTGTTGCTTTCAGCAGGATCCGTGGTTATCATTTACCGGGTGCCCCCGGCTGCAGTCCGAGACCGGACGCTGCAATAATTTTTTCTGTTTTCAGGAGCAGGCTCTGGTTAAGGGGGGTTGGTTTTTCGAAATCGAAATCGCTATCGGTATCGTAATCGATTTTTTTCATTTAGTATTTTTTCGATTGCGATAGCGATCCCGATTTCGATTTGGATTGGCCCAACAGATGTCAAGTTACTTAGAAGTGTTCTCCCCCGGGCCGCGCCCGGGACCGAGCACTGCAAATAACTTTTTGCCGCATGCTTAAAAGCTTTGATTTTATTTTTTGAACGTTGAACGTTGAACGAAGTTACTTAGAAGCAAACCAATGTTGAACCCGGCTCCCATGCAGTACGGCAAAAAATACAAAAAGCCCGCTTACCAGGGATGGTACGGCCGCTTTGTGTTCCCGCATATCGAAGTACTGGTCACCAGGGGCTTGGGCAAAATCCGCAGGCGACTGTTGAGCCAGGCCCACGGCCGGATCGTGGAAATCGGTGCAGGTGCGGCCCAGAACCTGGCCTACCTGCCGGAAACCGTGCAATCCTATCTTGCCACGGATCCATCCCCGGTGATGGTGGGCAAGGCAAAAAAAGAGATCCTGCGGCACAAGCCTCCGGGGCTGGATGCCCGCGTGATGAGGGCGGCTGCCGAGGACATTCCGGTGAAAAGCCAATCCGCGGATACGGTGATCAGCTTTCTGGTGCTTTGCTCGGTTTTTGATCCGTCTGCCGCCCTTTCAGAGGTTTACCGGGTATTGCGGCCGGGCGGCAGTCTGTTGTTTTTCGAACACGTCCTGGCGCCCGGGGGCGCCACAGTTTGGTGGCAGAACCGGATTACCCCCGTATGGAAACGCCTCGGGGGCGGCTGCCACCTCAACCGGGACACGGCCGATACGATTGAAAAAAGCGGTTTTCATTTCGAGCAGTTCCGGCAATACCGCACCCGGAAAATGGGACCGGCCATCACCTCCAATGTCATTGAAGGCGTGGCCGGCAAGCGGGATTTTTAAACCGATGGGATGCCTGCAATACCGGAAAACGCCTATTGCTGCCGCATCATTCCCTTCATGCCATGATGCCCGGACTTGCTGCCGCCCTGCATCATATAGCCGGGAGGGGTCATCATGTTTTCCAGCATTTCCGCCTGATCCCCGGTGAGCACGGATTTCATTTTTTTCGCGGTTTCGTAGGCAGCCATATGCATGTTGATTTTTATTTCAGCGCAGGCCTGGAGCTGGCTTTTGATCTCATCGGCAGCGGGGTTGCCTGCCAGCAGGCTTTGCATTCTCACTCGCTGTCTTGCCAGATCCGCCTTGTAATCCAATTGCTGTTTTTTAAAGCCTGTCTGCAGATCAATGAGCTCTTCGGTCTGCTGCGAAGTCAGGGATAATTGCGCCTGCATGTTGGGCAGCATATGGACCTGCATCATGTATTTTTTCATTGGCATGGTGCCCATCATTCCCTGTTGCATCGGGCACATCCTGCCGGTCATCATGCCGCCATGCATCATGCCGCCGCCACCGCCGTGCATCATCATTCCCGGCTGCATCATGCCCCCGTGCATCATGGGATATTGCTGGCCGGATTGCGAAGCATCTCCATGAATCATCTGGGCATTTGCCGTCAGGCATGCGAGAAAGAAAACAGCCGCTGCAATGAATGCGATTTTTTTCATGATAAACCCTCCTTGTGTAATGAAATTTTACGTTTTTGTTTTTTATGCAGTTGCCTGCATGTTTAAGCTTAATCATAAAGCGTGGCATTGCAAAAACCGGGCATTGGAATGTTGTATTTGATCGGCCGCAATTGACTTTGTTCTCCATAAGTTATAAAATGAACGAAGAATAAGCCACAATGCAGCCTACGAGAGGGCCTGTTTATTTTGTTTTTGCAACCGGGTGAAATGACCAGGGAGGATCGCGGGGTTGGGGTCGTTATTTGAAGACATACCGGATGAATTGCCTGATGAGGTTTTTGATACGTTATGTTCGGCAGACAACGTCAGGATCGAGCGAATCGTATCCCGGGGGCACGCTTGCCCTGAAGGCTCCTGGTACGATCAGGAAAAAAATGAGTTTGTCCTGGTAATACAAGGCAGTGCCGGGCTGCAGATTGAAAACCGGACCGATGTCGTGATATTGAAGGCGGGCGATTATTTTAACATTGGTGCTCGTGTCAGGCATCGCGTGGCGTGGACCGATTCTGCATGCGAAACAATATGGCTTGCAGTACATTATTCCTAAATCGCTCAATTTAGGTTATTGAAAACCGATTAATTTCTGCGGCTTGTGCGCCGCCGCCTAAGAAAACCGGAGGATTTATGGTTTCCCCGAGAGAAACTGAAAAAATTGAGGCAGAAGAACACACCCTTCGACTGGCGGTTCTAATTGATGCGGACAACGCGCAGGCGGCCGTAATCAAAGGCCTTCTTGCGGAAATCGCAAGATTCGGGGAAGCCACCGTAAGGCGGATATACGGTGATTTCACGGCCACGGCGAGTGCTTCTTGGAAAAAAGTGCTTCAGCAATACGCCATTAAGCCGATTCAGCAGTTTGCCTACACCAGGGGGAAAAACGCCACGGACAGCACCCTGATTATCGATGCCATGGATCTGTTGTATACGCGGAAATTTGATGGCTTTTGCCTGGTCACAAGTGACAGTGATTTTACAGGGCTGGCCATGCGGCTGCGTGAAGAAGGGCTCACTGTTCTCGGGTTTGGCGAAAAAAAGACCCCGGAGGCATTTCGCAATGCCTGCCACAAGTTCGTGTTCACTGAAGTGCTTCGCCCCGGTACGCCAGCCGAGCCCGCCGGCCAGCCGGAAAAAGCCGGGGGCGGGCAAAAGCCCGCGCCGAGCCAGGCGCCTGCCGAATCAACAGATAACCATAAGGCCGAATTTCCCACGCAGTTCATTCTCACCGCGCTTGAACAGTCCAGTGATGATGCCGGATGGGCGAATCTCGCCACTTTCGGGAGCTACTTAAACAAGCTGCAGCCGGATTTCGATTCCAGGCTGTATGGCTACAAGAAGCTTTCCGATCTCGTCAAGGCAAGGACGGATCTCTTTGTGACAAAAGAACGTAAGGCACACGGATCAAACCAGAAGGTGCTGTTTGTTCGCGCAAAATAGGATAAGCCTGTAAAAAGTCTTTTTTACAGGCAGTGTTAAGTTTTAAGTGGTTAAGTGTTTAAGTAAAATCAGAGTGTTATATTTTTATTGCTTGGCGGGCATAAACATTTTTAAGACTTGCAGGAAACTCCTTTTTCGCACCGCCGATCAGCCAAGGCGTTTACGGATTTCCTTTG
>CAZTHW010000008.1:0-549 GCA_964613595.1 uncultured Desulfobacteraceae bacterium
GTCCATTGAGACCACGGTCGAGGTCAACGACAAGAACACGGTGGTCATCGGCGGTTTAATTGATGAGAGCCTGTCAAAAACCGAATACCGGATGCCCTGTCTGGGAAGTATTCCCGGACTGGGGTGGCTGTTTAAGTCCATGGCACAGGCCGACGAGCAGACCAATTTGTTTGTTTTTCTCACGCCCCGGGTTATGGCAGAGCCCGGGGAGGCTGCACGGTTCTATGAAGAGAAAAAAGAGGAAATGGCGCCCATGCCCGGAGATTCCATCAAGCTCTACGGGCACCCTGAAAATAACGAAGGTGATATGCCTGAAAAATGAAACAACGTCTGTCAGACATTTTAGCCCGGGATTTCGGTTTGGATGAAGCGGAACTGGCCGAAGCGCGGCGCATGCGGGCCGAGCAGAACATCCCCCTTTCCGAAATCCTGCTGAAAAAAAAGGTCATTTCTGAAAATCAGCTAATGAAGGCATATGCAAGCCTTTATGACCTGCCGTTCTGGCCGAACCTGCCACTGGAAAATTTGGATACGGAGTTTGCCAGAAAG
>CAZTHW010000008.1:559-23174 GCA_964613595.1 uncultured Desulfobacteraceae bacterium
GAAAGGTGCCGATCCAGTTTCTGAAAAAATATGCCATGGTGCCGATCCGCCAGGCAAGCGGCCAAAGCGGGGCGGGCAGTGACGGCAGGATCGTGATCGCGGTCAATGATCCTTCTGCTTTCCAACAGCTCGATGACCTGGTTCGAATCCTGGACATTCACGATTTCGAGCTTGTGGTCTCCACCCGGGATGCGATTTATTCACTGATCAACCTGGCCTATGACAGCAGCCGGGATACGGCTGAACAACTGGTGGCAGACATGGCGGATAACGGCGGCAATATTATCAGCGAGATCGAGGAAACCGCCGATTTGCTGGATGATACCAGTGATGCCCCGATTATTAAACTGGTCAACCACGTCATCTCCCAGTCGGTCAAGATCGGTGCCAGCGATATCCACATCGAGCCCGCACAGCACAGCTTCAAGATCCGCTACCGGGTCGACGGCATCCTGTATGACCTGCTCACCCCGCCCAAGTGGATGCAGCCTTCCCTGGTATCGCGGATCAAGGTGATGGCCAGGATGAACATCGCGGAAAAGCGCCTTCCCCAGGACGGCCGGTTTGAAGTGAAGATCGGCAATCAGAACATTGATATCCGGGTTTCCAGCATTCCCATCCAGTACGGCGAGCGGGTGGTCATGCGGCTGCTGAACAAATCCGGATCGTTGTTCCAGCTCTCCGAGATCGGCCTGGCCCCGGAAAAACTCGAGCAGATCAAGCAGCTCATCAGCTATTCCCACGGAATTATCCTGGTGACCGGGCCGACGGGAAGCGGCAAGACCACCACGCTGTACGCCATTCTTTCGAGCATCAATTCCCCGGATGTCAACATAATTACCATCGAGGATCCGGTGGAATACCAGTTAAAGGGCGTCAACCAGATCCAGGTCAATCCCAAAATCGAGCTCACGTTTGCAAGAGGCCTGCGTTCCATTGTCAGGCAGGATCCGGATGTGATCCTGATCGGGGAAATGCGGGATCTGGAGACCGCGGAAATCGGCGTGCAGTCGGCCCTGACCGGGCACCTGGTTTTTTCCACCCTGCATACCAATGATTCGGCCAGTGCCATTACCCGACTGGTGGATCTGGGCATTGAACCGTTTCTGATTTCCTCGTCGGTCATCGCAGTCATCGCCCAGCGACTGGTCCGGGTGCTCTGCCATGAATGCCGGGAGCCATACACCCCGGATGCCGCCAGCCTTGAGCGCCTGGGCCTTGATCCGGAAACGGCCCGCCAATCGGTCTTATATCGGGCCACCGGCTGCAGCAAATGCTTTCACAGCGGATACCGCGGACGCGTGGGTATATACGAGATTCTGGAGTTAAACTCGAACCTGCAGAACCTGGTCCTGAAAACCTATGACTCGCACCGCATCAAAAACGAGGCTGTCCGGTTCGGGATGACAACGCTTTACCAGGACGGTATTGCCAAGGTATTAAAGGGGGTGACCACAATTGAGGAAGTCCTTCGTGTCACCCAGAGTTAAGGCCGCACGCGCTGCGACACGCCCGGCCGGAAACAGGCGGTTTCGTTTGTTTTCGCCGTTGAAGGCAGCAGGGATCGCGCTGATATGCGCGTGCCTGTTTTCCGGGCCGGTTCTGCCGGAAGCCGGGGCGAGCCGGCTTGATTTGGCCCCTGAGGCGGTATTGGAATTTGCCCGGGAAAACTTTGACAATGGCGATTATCGGGCTGCTGCAACCGAGTTTAAACGGTTTGTTCATTTTTTTCCCGATCATGCGCGCGCACCCGAGGCGGCGTACCAGGCGGGTGCGGCCTATTTTCACATGAAGCGCTATGCCAGGGCCATTGACGCGTTTGAAAAAGTAACCGCGCAGTTCGGCGGTACAGAACCGGCCACTGAGGCCCGGTTCATGATCAGCCGCTGTCACGTAAAGCTCGGCAATACCGAAGATGCCCTGTACATATTGAACCGGATCCGATCTGAAGCAAAGGATCCTTACGTCCGGGACCGGGCATATTACCGGATTGGCCGGATCCGGCTTGATTTGCAAGACATCGCCGGGGCAAAAGCGGCGTTTGAATCCATCAGCCCGGAGAACCGCCCGAATTTTCAGGTGGAAAAAATCCTTGCCCATCTGGATCGGCAGGACGAGATTTCGACCCGGAGTCCGTTTCTCTCAGGTGTGCTTTCCATCGTCCCCGGGGGCGGATATCTTTACACCGGCCGGTATCGGGAAGCCCTGACAGCGTTTCTTGTGACCGCCGGACTGGCTGCGGCATCCTGGGAGAGCTTTGACGAGGACCTGTATGCCTTGGGCGGCATTACAGGATTTGTCGGACTGGGATTCTACGGCGGAAGCATGGTCGGCTCGATTTCCAGCGCGCATAAGTATAACCGGAAAAACTACAGGGAATACATCGATCGGCTGCCGGTTAACCGGCGGGCGCCGCTTTCATTGGAAGTCCGGCCGGAGGCGGTCATGCTTTCGTTTTGTTATCGATTTTAATGGACAGCTGGGGGAGACAGAAAATGAACAAACCAATTGATTATCAAAACCCGCCTGTAGCATCAACAGCGGTTGGAAAAATGCGCCTGGGCGAGTTCATGGTGGACCAGGAGCTTATCACCAGGAACCAGCTCGACGAAGCGTTAAAGCGTCAAAGCCAGGTGGGAGAGCATATCGGTTCCATTCTCCTGGAACTCGGACATGTGACCATCGAGGAACTGCTCGGTATTTTGCAGTCCCAATTCGGCGTACCTGCGGTAAATCTGTTTGACCAGGAAATTGAGCCCCAAGTGACCGGATTGATTCCTACCGATAAAATCAAGGAAAAACAAATACTTCCAATTGCGGTACAGGGAAACCGGCTGACCCTGGCCATGGTGAATCCAAAGGATCTGACTACTGTCAGCGAACTTGAATTCCGGCTGGGCAAAAAAATCGATCCCGTGGTGGTGCCGTCCTTTATGATGGATACCGCATGTGAAATGCTGGCAGGCAGATCCACGAAAAGGCTCAGCGGCAAGGAACTCGAGCAGCAGTGCAATTATGGAAGGGAAGGGAATAAAACCGGCACCCGCCTGGTGGCCCTGCTGAAAAAAGCCGTGGGCGTGAAGGCCAGCGACCTGATCCTAACGGCCGGGGCGCCGCCTTCGCTGCGCATTGTGAACAATCTCAAGCGCCTGGCCGCACCCCCGCTGACACCCGCGGACTGTGAGGCATACGCCCGGGAAATGATGCCCGATAAAACATGGCATACGTATCTTGAGCACAACGAGGTTGATTTTTCCGTGACTTACCCGGAAATCGGGAGATTCCGGGTCAACGCCTACAGGCAGCGAAATTCCGCGGCCCTTGCCGTGCGGCCGGTGATCGAAGCCATTCCGTCGGCTTCGGAGTTAAACATTCCGCCGTGGTTAATGGATTATGCTTTGAAACCCTCCGGGCTGATCGTGGTCAGCGGACCGGCGGGACACGGCAAATCCACCACGCTGTATGCCATGGTGGACATGATCAATAACAATAAGCGCAGCAACATTATCTCCCTGGAAGACCCTGTGGAATTTCTGCACAAACACAAGAAGAGCAATATCAGCCAGCGGGAGGTCGGGGTGGACACCCCCAGTTTTTATTCCGGACTGAAATCCGTGCTGCGCCAGGCACCGGATGTCATCGTGGTCGGCGAGATGCGGGACAAGGAAAGCTTTGAAATCGCCCTGCAGGCCTCATATACCGGGCATCTCGTGATTACCACCATGCATGCGGGCAATGCCACGGTGGCCATTGAAAACACCATCCAGATGTTTGAGCCGCACAAACAGACCCTGATCCGTATGATGCTTGCCGATGCCATGATCGTGTCCGTGGCCCAGCGCCTGGTGCCGCTCAAGGACCGCAGTGGACGGGTGCTGGCCCTGGAGCGGCTGGTCAATTCCTACCGCGTCAAAAACATCATCCGGGAAGGTAAAACGCACCAGATCCGCAGCCAGATGCAGCAGGGCACCGAGGATTTCGCCTCCATTGATATCGAGCTTGCCGGGCTTTACAAAAACGGCCGGATCACCATGGAAGACGGGATGACCTTTGCAAACGACAAGCATCACTACAGGGAGCTTACGCAATCGGCAAGACCCGCCAGGGGCGCAAGGTCCTGATGGCGCCGGTTTGCAGAAAGGATCCGAGCGTTACCCGATCATCTGGTTCATTTCGAAAATCGGCAGGCATATGGAAAGCACGATAAAGCCGACCACGACTCCCATGAACAGGATGATAAGGGGTTCGAGCAGGGCGGTCATGGATGATACAGTGGCTTCGACCTCGTTTTCGTAAATATCGGCGATTTTGCCGAGCATGGCCTCGAGTTCCCCGCTGTTTTCCCCCACCTGGATCATCTGGATGGAGATATGCGGCAAGACATTGGCGGTTTCGAGCGATGTTGCCAGGCTCCCCCCTTTTTCCACGTTAAGCGCTGCATTTTCAATGGCGTCTCCAATCAACCGGTTGCCCACGATGTTTTTCACGATGCCCAGGGCGGTCATCAGCGAAACCCCGTTTTCCAGAAGCGAGCCAAGGGTTCGGGAAAAACGTGCAACCGCCAGCTTGGTTTTCAAAGTGCCCAGCATCGGGAGTCGCAAGGCAAGCCTGTCAAAGGCGTAGCCCCCTTTGTCGGTCTGTTTCACGTGTCGGCCCACCATGAAAACCGCGACAAGGCCGATTAAAATGATCCACCATGCGTTTTTCAGAAAGTCACTGGTGCTGATAAGGGCCCGGGTCGGCAGGGGCAGGGCCTGGTCCATATCCGTAAAAATCGCGGTAATGCTGGGGACAATGTAGGTCAGCAGAAAAACCAGGATCAGGGTGCCCACAAACAGCATCAAAAGCGGATAGGCCATGGCCGAGCGGACGCTCTGGGAAATCGCCTGCTGGCGTTCCGTGATATCGGCCAGCCGGTTTAACACCAGTTCCAGCGTGCCCGAGGATTCCCCGGAGCCGACCATGTTGACGTAAATATCGGAAAACGTTTCCGGATATTGCCCGAGCGCGGCGGCAAAACTGCTGCCTTCCTCAATGGAATCCTTGATCTGGGCGATGGTGCGCTTTAATACAGCCGAGCGGGTCTGCGGAATCAGGGTGTTTAACGCGGAAACCAGCGGGAATCCGGCCCCCAGAAGGGTGGCGAGCTGCCGGGTCATAATCGAGAGCTCGCCCTGGCTGACCCGGTTGGAAAAGGGGCGGAGCCATTCGGTTATACGGGCGCTTTGCCGCGATTCGGTCTCATAGACTTCCTTGATGGAAACCGGGTATATCCGGGAGGCCCGGAGCTTCTGGCGCGCGGCCTGGGCGCTGTCCGCGTCCACGATGTCCCTGATGGTCTTTCCATTGGCGTTTAATGCCGTGTATTCGAATATGGGCATGCGGTTATTCCGGAAATCATCGGTTTGGTTGCATCATGGCTTCTGGCCCGTATCTCTTATAACAATAATGACCGGAAAATTCAATTGCCGGAAAAGGATATCACTAGTTTCCGCCGTGCGAAAATCCTTGAAGCTTCGCTTTTTTGCAGAGTGCGATGAATTTGAAAGGCAACAGCAACCAAACGGAAATTCGTTGTCAGGATCGGAATTCCGAGCCCGATCCCGATTTCGATGCGGAAAATGGCTGGGAAGCAATTGCCGGTTGACAAAAAATCGAGGTGGTTTATAAATAATAAGTTTAAACGCAACCATGGAAAAAGGGGATGATTCCGATGTTAAAAGTCGCATTTATTGGGTGGCGCGGCATGGTCGGCTCCGTGCTCATGGACCGGATGCGGGCCGAGGGTGATTTCGCCGGGTTTGAACCGCTTTTTGCCTCCACGTCCCAGGCCGGTCAGTCCGGCCCGGATATCGGCATGGATATTCCGCCGCTGGCAGATGCCTTTGATACGGACCAGCTCGTGCAAAGCGATATCATTGTCACCTGTCAGGGAAGTGATTATACCAAGCAGGTCCACCCGGAGCTGCGGGAAAAAGGGTGGAAGGGCTACTGGATTGACGCCTCTTCGGCCCTGCGCATGGCAGATGACAGCATCATCGTGCTCGATCCGGTCAACCGGGAGGTTATTGACAACGCCCTGGCCGGGGGAGTGAAGAATTTTATCGGCGGCAACTGCACGGTCAGCCTGATGTTAATGGCCGTGGGCAGCTTGTTCAAACAGGGCCTGGTGGAGTGGATGACTTCCATGACCTACCAGGCGGCATCAGGTGCCGGGGCCAAGAACATGCGGGAACTGGTTTCCCAGATGAAGACCATTGGCGAATCCGGCGAGTCCCTGCTCCGGGATCCGGCATCGGCTGTTCTCGATATCGACCAGTGCGTGATCGATGCAATGGACAGTCCCGGATTTCCGGTGGAGCACTGCGGCGGACCGCTTGCGGGCAGCCTGATTCCGTGGATTGACAGTGCCATGGAAAGCGGCCAGACCCGCGAGGAATGGAAAGGGTTTGCCGAAACCAACAAGATCCTGCAGACCGATCCGGTCATTCCCATCGACGGCATCTGTGTGCGCATCGGCGCCATGCGCAGTCACAGCCAGGCCATTACCATCAAGCTCACCCGGGACGTGCCGGTTGACGAAATCACGGAGATTCTCGGTGCGGCCAACGACTGGGTGGAAGTGGTACCAAACACCAAGGAGGACTCAGTCAGGAGGCTGACGCCTGCCGCGGTAACCGGGAGGCTGAGCGTGCCTGTGGGCCGGATCAGGAAAATGAACATCGGTCCCGAGTATCTGAGCCTGTTTACCGTGGGCGATCAGCTTCTGTGGGGCGCTGCCGAACCTATCCGCCGGATGTTTCGGATCGCACTGGCGCACCTGGGATAATCATTCTCAGGAGACCAGGCCGAAGCTGAAAAGCGCGAGGTTGCCGGTAATGTGGATAACCACCGGAACTACGAGGTTTTTTTCCGTCTCATAGGACAGGGCAAAGACCAGGCCGCCCACTGCCTGCGTGACCGGTATTCCCCGGGTGTGGTGCGCCCAGGCAAAAATTGCGGTGCTGCCCAGAAGTGCGGCGATCAAACCCCACCGCCGAAGCACGCCGAAGACGAGTCCCCGGAATATCAACTCTTCGGCAAACGGGCTGATAACCCCACCGATGAGGAAAAAGACAAGGATGCCGCCGGCGGTGGCCGGCAGGTTCATGGAGAGCATTTCCAGGGGATCGAATCCGGCCAGGTACAGGACTGTGCCGCATGCCGCGGCAATGCCGCCGAATCCGGCAGACCACAACACGCCCCGCAGCAGCCCGGATTTGATATCCGGCGGGACAATACCGGGCAGCTGCGCTCCCGGCCCGAAGATCCGGGCTGCGGCAATGATTGCGACCGCATCGAGCACCCGGGCCGCACCTGCGGCAAGCAGCGGGTCTTGTAAAGCCAACCGGGCCGCGATTTCAATTGCGATCACCGCAAGCGCGCTTACGGCAAACGGTTTCCACGCGTATCGAAGCGTTTCTGTTTCCATCCCAGCCGTCTCATGGCGTTATATGCGTATTGCTGTACGTACCAGTGGGGAATCGCCTGGATGCGGTTTTTAATGAAATCCACCGTTTGTTTGCCGCCCAGGCGCCCCAGGCCGGCGTAGGCCATGCAGACCACGTTGGGCGACGGATCCGCTGTCAGGGTTTTGAGCAGATCGCGGTTGTTCGCGGATTTTGAATTCCCCAAGGCCCGGGCCAGCCAGTATCGCACAGGCACGTGCGGACTTTTTACCAGTTCCGGACCGATATTATCGGCACCCGGGCCGCGGTCTTCGGCGGCAAGCATTTTCAGGGCATCCCGCTGCTTGTGCCACGATTCCGAGTGCAGCGCCGTTTGGATCTGCGAAGGTTTGTTTGATTGAAAATTTTCCGCATACAGGGGGATCAGCACAGCCGCGGCAAGGCCCAGGCAGATCACAGCGGCGCATATCCCGCGCCCGGCAGCGGACCGAACGAATACGAGCAGAATACATAGCCCGGCATGTACAAGGATGTACAAACCCAGGGGGAAAGCCGCAATCAGGCTGTAAAGGATCGCCCGCCGGAAAAAACGGTTTGTATCCGCCAGCACGGAAACGGTTTTCAGCGTTTGCCCCGGGTCGGACAGGAAATTTTGAAGTCCGGTTTGAAGCAGGACGGATTTGTCTGCGGCAAATTGCAGCCGGTTATTTTCAGACCGGATGGTTATGCCGCAAGGGGCGTCTTCGGCTATCGGCAGATAATCATAAGCAATCAGCCGTTCGGCGATTTGCCGATACCGGGCAGGAGAGGCGGCGTTTTTGATCCGGCACGGCTTTATCAGTTGATTGGCAAGGGGCTGGATCATGTTGGCCGGATAGAGGGTATAGCTGTAGTAAAATGCATTGACTTGCTTGCCGGCCGGGTTGGAAAGCAGTATATAGTCCCGGATAGAGATGAATACGTCCTGCTGCAGGCAGGGAATCCAGGCAACAGCAGCGATTGCCACGACAATGATGTGCGCGGCCCGTACACGTCCGTCCCCGATCTGTGCAGGCGGCATCCAGGTCCGTGCAGCGGCGAATACGGCAGGCGGCACCAGGAGAAACACAATCGTTGCCGGCAGGTTCCACCCCTGCAGGTTGCATGTGATCAACAATGCCAGCCAGGCTGCAACAAGCACTGCAGGATAAACCCGGCTGCCGGGAAAAAGCCTTTTATGCACCCAGGCCGCAAAAAAGGCCGCCAGGGTCAGGCCGGCGCCAATGGTGAGCGTAAAGAACAGGGCGCCGCAGAATGCGGGCATAAATTGCACAAGGCTCGGCATAACAAGTTCGTTTGGCACAACCAGGTAACCGGCGGCCTTCATGCCAGCCAGTTCAGCATACAGCCGATGGTTGGAAACATAGACCAGTGCCGTGAAAAGGACCTGGCAAAGCCCCAGCCCGAACAGGAGCATGGAGGCTGGAAAGACCAGGCGCTTCATGTTACTTGCCAGCCAGGTTGAGCGCCGCATCCAGGGCCAGCAGATAGCCGCAGGCACCCAGCCCGGAGATCTGCCCGGTGGCCGCGCCCGCGATCATGGACTTGTGCCGGAATTTCTCCCGCTTGTAAATATTGGAGAGATGCACCTCGATAACCGGGATATCCAGCATCAGAACGGCATCCCGGATGGCCACACTGGTGTGGGTGTAGGCCGCGGGATTGATAATCAGGGCGCTGCAATTGCCTGCAGCCTGCTGGATGGCTTCCACGATTTCACCTTCATGATTGGACTGAAACGTGTTTATGGCTGCGCCCAGTTTTTCCGCCCTTGCTCGCAGGGTGTTGTTGATCTCGGAAAGCGAGGTGCTGCCATAGGTCTCCGGCTCCCGGGTGCCGAGCATGTTGAGATTGGGGCCGTGAATGACCAGGATCGGTTTGTTGTCCATTTGCGCCCTCCTTTTAATGTGAGGGGATTTTCATTGTTACGATATACGGATTCTGTGTTACCCGAAATTCCGTTTGAATATCACTTGACCGCTTCTGCAATGGTCGTTTTGAACAAATCAATGGTCTCCCTGTAATCCGCGCTTTTGAAGATGGCGGATCCTGCCACAAAGGCGTCCGTGCCGGCGGCGGCGATTTCCCCGATGGTCTCCCGGTTGACCCCGCCGTCGAGCTCAATGAGCGTGGGAAGGTTGCGCCGCATGATGGTTTGTTTTAAGTGCTGTACCTTGTCCAGGGTATTTCGGATGAAGGACTGGCCGCCAAAGCCGGGATTTACGCTCATGAGCAGGACAAAATCGATCTCGTCCAAAATCCAGTCCAGCGCGGCAAGCGGGGTTGCCGGGTTGAGCACCACCCCGGGCCGGCAGCCGGCGCTTTTGATCAACTCCACGGTGCGGTGCAGATGCACGCACGCCTCGGCATGAACAGAGATGAGATCAGCCCCGGCATTTGCAAAATCCGCGATAAAGTGATCCGGGTTTTCGATCATCAGGTGGACGTCCAGGGGAAGCGCAGTCACTTGTTTGGCCGCTTCCACGACCATGGGGCCGAGGGTGATGTTGGGCACGAAATGCCCGTCCATGACATCCACGTGGATCCAGTCGGCGCCGGCGTTTTCCACGGCCCGGATTTCGTCGCCCAGTTTTGAAAAATCCGCTGAAAGAATCGAAGGTGCGATAATCGTGTCCATTTTTTTCTCCGTTGCAGTTTTATCGTAGTTGCGATCGTTTCCGGTATTTTTAATTATAAATTTCCGATTTGACCAGTTCATTGTTGCGGTACAGGAAAACCGCTGCCCGGACGTGCTGCGGAATGACTGCCCAGATCAGCGTATCCGGCTTCATCAGGCCGTCATAGATCGTCAGCTGGGTGCCAAAGCAGTTCATCTCCAGGCGGATGTGCTGCTTGAGGAACCCGGGCGCAACGCGGTAGGAAAAAAGGATCCGGTTTTCTTCGGTATCCCTTTGCCCGGTGCCGGGTTTGCGGTTGACCATCAGCCGGACTTTTTTGCCTTCTTCCACCCGGTATCCCGCAGGCGGTGCCTGGCCGAGGACAGCATTTTCCGGTTTTGCAGGATCATGCAGGTACATGATGTCCCCGAGCCGCATTCGATGTTTTTCAATGGCGAGCATGGCTTCATCCAGGAAATCGCCTTTAAGATCCGGCATTTTATAGGATTCGGGCCGCGGCCCGGCACTGACGAGCAGGTGGACGGGGGTGGCGCGCCGGATGCTTTTACCGGCAGCCGGGCGCTGGGCGATTACCGCATCTTTTGCAACCCTTCGGGAATGCGTTCTGGAAATGTTTCCCGTGTCCAATCCATTGTCTTCAAGAATGATTTCCGCCCGGTCGACCTGTTGTCCCTTGAGGTCCGGAAGGGTTACAGTTCTGGCGCCCTTTGAGATGACAACGGACACGTCCCGGTTTTTTTTGATTTCCGCGCCTGCAGACGGATCCTGATGCATGATATGGTTCCTGGGGATGTCATCGCTGTATTCCAGATCCTTCACCTTGGTGTTCAATCCCAGGTCCGTGAGCATTTCAAGGGCGGCAATGGCGTTTTTGCCTTCAAGCTCGGGCACCACCACCGTATCCCCGCTTTTGATCATAAACGACAAGGTAAAAAAGGCGCTCAGCCCCGCGATCATGCAGAATATGATCAGTACCACAATGTATTTCAGCAGGGTTCGGATCATCGCCGTCGCCTGAGCCTTGCAATAAAAAATCCATCGGTGTGATGTCTGTGCGGCAGCAGGCGCAAAAATCCCTGCCGGTCTGCAAGATCGGCGAGTTCAGGCAGCACGCTGCCCGCGGGCTCGACTTCGAAATTGTCGGCATCCTTACAGAATTCGGATATGACCGCATCGGTTTCCTCGGGTTCCATGCTGCATACCGCGTAAACCAGAATCCCGTCGGGCCCAAGCCCCTGGGCGGCATGGGTCAGGAGCCGGATCTGCTTTTGCTGATACCGGGGGAAATCTCGTTTCCCGGCAGCCCACTTGATGTCGGGATTTCTCCGGATCACTCCCAGCCCGGAGCAGGGCGCGTCAACCAGGACGCGGTCAAACCTGCCGGCATCCGCCCGGTCAAAGGCGCCTTCCAGATCGTGGCAACGGGTTTGTGCAATATGGACCCCGAGCCGCTGCATGGCTGACAGCAGGTCTTCGAGTTTCTGATTGTCGTTGTCCATGGCAACAATTTTCCCGCGGTTGTCCATGCACTGGGCTATATGCCCGGTTTTTCCGCCGAGTCCGGCGCATGCATCCAGGATGGTTTCGCCGGGTTCCGGAGCCAGCACCCGGGTGGCAAGCTGGGCGGCTTCATCCTGGACCTGGAACCAGCCTTCTTCAAATCCGGGCAGGTCGGGAATCGGTCCCTGCAGACCGGGCAGGGCAATCCCGTTTCCGGCCCACCGGGTGGGTTCTGGATTGTTCCCGGCTCCGGCAAGGGCCTTTATGAGTGCTTCGCGGGTGGTTTTCAATGCGTTTGCCCGTATGGTCACCGGCGGGATTTCATTTAAATAACGGCATAATTGCCGGGTCTCCTCGATGCCGTATCGTTTTTGCCAGCGCCGGATCAGCCACTGGGGAAATGATTCGTTTACAGCCAGTGCCTTTATCGGATCCTTTTCCGGATCCGGCCAGGTAACCGCCTCCGGCCTGCGGGCCGCGTTGCGCAGCAGTCCGTTGACAAAACGCACCACCTGGGGCGGGGCGGATTTTTTTGCCATTTCCACCGAAGTGTTCACTGCCGCGGACTGTGGGATTTTCGATAAAAACAGCATTTGAAAAAGGCCGATGCGCAGGATGTTCAATATCTCCGGTTTTATCTGGTTGATCGGCCGGCTGGCAAACGCGGTAATATACCAGTCCACTCTCGCCCGCCAGCGCAGCACGCCGTATATGATGGCATAGGCCAGGGCCCGGTCCCGCCGGGACATGTCTGCGCCGGGAGACGCAAACCGCGAGTTGAGCAGTTGGTCCAGGTTTGCATGTCCCCTGGTCAGATCGTTTAAAACAGACAGGGCCACCTGCCGGGGGGTCTCTGCGCTCATGTCAGCACGGTTCCGGCCGATATGGTCGATCCCTTCAGAAATTCGCCGATTTCCAGCCGTTTGCCGGATGCGCCCTGGATTTCCAGAATGGACAGGGCATCCTCGCCGGCAGCCACACGAAGTTCGTTTTCAAAACCCGGGATTACCGTTCCGGGGGGCGCATCTTCTGTCCGGGGGCGCACCTCGGTCCGGTATATGTTGAGCCGCTTTTCTCCCCAGTAGGTATATGCCCCGGGCCAGGGAGACAGGCCCCGGATCAGGCGCTCCAGATAATCGGCAGGCTGCTGCCAGTCCAGGCGGCCGTCGGATTTTTTCAGCAGGGGCGCATGCGAGGCAGCGGCATGATTCTGGGGGGTAGGCCGGATCGTCCCGGTTGAAAAGCCTTCCAGGGTTTCATGCAGCACATCCGCGGACAACCGGGATAACCGGTCATGAAGGGTGCCTGCCGTGTCATCTGCAAGGATCGGGGTTTTGCGGGCCGCCAGGATCTCCCCGGTATCCAGCCCGGCGTCCATGAGCATTCCGGTCACGCCGGTTTCCGCCTCACCGTTGATTATTGCCCATTGAATGGGGGCCGGTCCCCGGTATTTCGGCAGAAGGGAGGCATGCAGGTTGATTGCACCCAGGGCCGCCATTTCCAGCAGCCGCTTGGGCAGAATATGGCCGAATGCCACGACCACGAAAAGCTCGGGCCGATGCGCCGCAATGGTATTGCGGAATTCCTCGGTTTTTACAGATTCCGGCTGGATCACCGGATACCCGAGTTCGGCTGCTGCCTGCTTCACCGGAGGCTCGGCAAGTTGGCGGCCTCTGCCTTTGGGACGATCGGGCTGCGTGACAACCAGGTCCACGCTGTGCCGGCTTTCATGCAGCGCCCGCAGGGCGGGCACGGCAAACTCGGGAGTACCCATGAATATTACGTGAAATTGCGTCATCAGGCTTCTTTTAATGCTTTTTTTTGTTTTCGCTGGTAAATTTGCCGTTTTAGCGCACTGATCCGGTCAATGAACAGGATGCCGTGCAAATGATCGATTTCATGCTGCAGGATCGTGGCCAGCAGTCCGGTGGCTTCATACCGCTGTTTATTGCCGTGCCGGTCGAGCCCTTCGACCACCACAGTCTCGAAACGGTTTACATCTGATCTGAAATCCGGCACGCTCAGGCATCCCTCGTTTTCCGAAACAATTTTTCCCTGGGCATCAACAATAGCCGGATTGATCAGAACTTGAAAATTGCGGCTCTCCGGGTCAGAATCCGGATCAAAAACAATGATGCGCTTTGCGATGCCGGCCTGGGTTGCAGCAAGTCCCACGCCCGGGGCCTGATACATGGTTTCGGCCATATCCTCGATGAGCTGCTGGATTTCGTCATCAATGTGTTCCACTGTTTTGGCCGGCTCCTTGAGCAGGGGGTCCGGGTAGGTTAAAATGGTTAATACAGGCATGGCTCAATGTTCCTGGCTGAAAAATCGGTTTTGGGATTCCTGCAAGCCATCAGGCTTTGTTTGCCAGAATCCTGTGTGCGTTTTCAATGTCGATTTTGATTTGACCGGAGAGTTCGTCCGGGCTGTTGAATTTTTTTTCGTCCCGGATCCGCTCGACAAAGTCCACCCGGACTTTCTGTCCGTAAAGATCGGTATCTAAATCCAACAGGTGAACTTCCACTGTAAAAAGGTAATCATCAAAGGTCGGGCTGTACCCGATATTGGCAACGCCCTTGAATCGGCCCTGATCAGTTCCCACCATTACCGCGTAAACCCCGGTCTTCGGGCAAAGCTCGTCTTCCAGAACAATATTGGCCGTTGGACAACCGAGCAGGCGTCCGCCGCGGTTGCGGCCGGTGCCCACCGTGCCGCGGAGCTGATAATAACGCCCCAGAAGCGGTTTGGCATCAGCCACATTGCCGGCCTCGATGATTTCCCGGATCCGGGTGCTGCTGACCCGGTCGGCGCCATCGGGTGCGGCCGGCACCCAGTCGGGCACGATGACTTCGAATCCTTGTTTTTCGGCATGTTCCCGCAGAAAGGCCACGTTTCCCTTACGATTTTTGCCGAACGTGTAATCCCTGCCGATCACGATGGCTTTCATGCCGAGCTTGCCGATCAGAATCTGCTCGAGAAACTCGCGGGCCGTGACCGCGGCAAAAGACTGATCAAAGGGGATGCATATCAGAAAATCAATTCCCATCTCACCGATGAGCTCGATTTTCTGTTCAAGCACCGTAATCAGGGGCGGCGACCCGTTGGCGCCCAGGATCTTGACCGGGTGCGGATCAAAGGTGATGGCCACAGCGGTGCCGTTGATGGCCTCTGCCTTTTGCCGCACACATTCAAGAATGGCCTGGTGTCCCAGATGCACGCCGTCAAAGTTGCCGATGGCCACCACGGTGTTTTCAAAAGGGGTCTGGATCTGCTCTAAACCATGTATAACTTTCATAGAAACAACATGTCCAATCGCGGAAACTGTATATTGAAAGATTTTCGTCTTGACAACAAAGTATTATGGCTTTATATAAAAAAATTGATTTTTGATCAATGATTGTTTTGGCGATTGTTTTGGCAGGCGTTGGTCAGGATACAATGTGCCGAAGTGGCGGAATTGGTAGACGCGCTAGGTTCAGGGTCTAGTTGGAGTATTCCAGTGGGAGTTCGAGTCTCCCCTTCGGCACCACATAGCAAAAAAAGCCGTAATCCTCAGGGGTTACGGCTTTTTTACGTCTGCAGGGTGCGTATAGGGGTGCAAGTGGGTGCAGTCTATCCTAAACTGAGCGATTTAAAGCAAAAAAAGTCCCCCACCCGAAGGATAATGTGTTATAATGTTTGCTAAAAACAACAAAAGCAACAGCAACCACAAAATACACCCATCAGGTGGCGGACCTTATGTCTACAGATAGCAGATGTTAGCGGAAAAAAAAGGTGTGATAGGCCATCCAGCATTCACTCTTTTTAATATAGAGTCCCGCATGATCACACCTCCATCTGAACTGTAATTTTTGAATATCAGGACGGCGTTGAATAGTTTCCTTCAAGCGTTCAAAGCCTTCAACAGACAGATCCTCATAAGCAATTGTCAGGTGGGGATCGAAACTGGTTCGTTTGCTTTTGCGGAACCGCTTATATGTTAGCAGTTTCTTATTTAAAGATGCCAGACGGAAGCTTTTTTTAATCCTAAAGCAGACAATTGGTTGGGGTCCCGAGTCTTGCTCGTAGTAACCGCAATGAATACCGTCCGTTTCTATCCAAAATGGCTTTTCTTCAGTAAACAGACAACTCAACTCCTTAACAAAGCCCGGTATTTCCTTTTCGGGAACGAGAAAACCGGTTCGCAGGGTTATATGCGGTGGATAGGTTAAAGCAATCCGGCTTCCGGCAATTTGGTTGAACTCCTTACGCAGTATTTCCAGTTTTTCTGCCACTGGAGCGGGAGGTACGGTAATCAATATGAACCGAATAGTTTTTTGTCGAAGGTGTCGCATACAGTATTGTTAAAATCCTAAATCAATAACTTATTGCCATTATCTCATGGAAAAATAAGGCCACCCTCAATGCATCAGTCGAATGAATTGATCCCCGGCCGACTCAAGGAGACCATCGTTATTGATGATGCTTAGTTTACGCACGTTGGTCATCAACGCACGTTTCATTTGACGGTTGTGCTTTAACCGGGTTTCAATCCCTTCCGTTGTTTCCCTGCCTCTGGCTTTCAAACGTTGTTTCAAGTGGTCGTCAGAGACATCAAGCAGTATGACTTCTAAAAATGGATACAGGTCAAGGGCCTTGGGCAGATACGAACGTGATCCATTGACAACAACCTTGCACCGTTGCCTGATCCAGAGGTCAATTTCCGCACCAATGCCATAGTGAAATGAATGGCTTTGCCAGTGCATGGCAAAGAAACCCTTCTTTAACCGTTCCAAAAAGTCTTCATAACTCAGGGGAATATGGTTTTCATCATTAGCCAGGGGCGGACGCGTGATATAGCGGCGTGCAAACAAAACCGAACTTTCTCCATTCAACCGCTTGCGCGCGTAGCTTATAAGACTGTCTTTACCAGCCCCGGATGGACCGATGAGATAGATGAGACGGCCTGTGCTGTTCATTTTAGCTGCCTTCCTGATATTTTAATTCGCCGTTGACCCACAAATGGCTCACACTAGGCATTTCGCCTTTAAAACGGACGGCGATCAAATCCGCCCTCTTACTTTCTTCGATGGTGCCGCGATTTTTGTATCCAGCCGCGGCAGCCGGATTGGCCGTTACCAGGCGAACCGCACCGGCAAGATCGATTTCAGCCAGGCGCGGCAATTGAAACACCGCCGCCAGCAACGTTCCAGGGTGGTAATCGGAACAGAGGCATCGGGCAACGTTTTTCCGCACAGCATCCAGCGCCTTCATGGAACCGTTCTGGCTCCCGCCGCGCAGGATATTGGGCGCCCCGAAAATTGTCCATAATCCATGGTGAAAGGCAGCCTTGGCGGCCTCGAAATTCACTGGAA
Source organism: uncultured Desulfobacteraceae bacterium (assembly GCA_964613595.1). Lineage (GTDB taxonomy): Bacteria > Desulfobacterota > Desulfobacteria > Desulfobacterales > Desulfosalsimonadaceae > Desulfosalsimonas. The sequence continues at coordinate 17,543 of CAZTHW010000008.1, forward strand.
ACTCAGATACAGTTCCGCCAAGATTTGCCATGGCATGCACTCGTTCGGTGCTGTCGTCGTCATGGCTGGCCATCCGGATGCCATGTTCACCGGCTGTGGCGGCCAGACACTCGACACGCTTCAGGGCATCCTTACCATTGGTTATTTTTCGTTCAATCAAGGCTTCAGCCTCTCGGGCGCTTTTTTTGTAAGTATTTTCCAAATAATCCCGATAGGCTGACAGATCCTTGAATTGCCCTTGGCCGGGGGTGTGATCCATCACGGAAACAAAATCCAGCGCCCCCTCCTCGATCAACCCGGACATGACGACTAAGCTTTCCTCATCGGTAATTTCATAGCGGCCATGTACGCGGTTATCGATCAGGCCATGATTATAAGAGCGCACCTGTCGGGCGATCATAGCCGCAGTTTCACGATTGCGCACGCCCAGTTCACCATGGGCGAAACTCAGCGCGTGAAACACCGTTGTAATTCCGGCCTGGGCATTGCGCCGATCCGCCTGGGAAATGGCAAAGTCCATCGGGAACAACACATTGGGTCTGGGCTCGATCTCTTTTTCGAGGGCATCGCAGTGCAGGTCTATCATGCCGGGCAGAACAAACGCCCCAGCCATATCAATTTCCCGGACTTCTTTTGTGCCTGAGGGTTCAATGGCGGCGATACATCCGTCTTCTATTAAAAGTGCGCATTGCTCCACCACTTTATCGGGCAACACGATGCTGCATCGGGTTAATAATTGTTTCTTCATGATATGTTCTCCGTTTTCTTTTGGCCGTCCACGCAATAAACATCGTCCGCCATACGCTTTACGAGACCTGGATCGTGGAAAATAGCCAATATACCGGTTCCCTCATATTTTAAATCGGTTATCATCTGACAGACATCGTTGGTTGTCCTGGGGTCGAGGCTTGCGGTGGGTTCATCAAGAAGCAACAGCCGAGGTCGGCCGATAACACCTCTTGCCAGATTGATGCGCTGGCGTTCGCCGCCGGAGAATGTCGTTGGCGAAGAGGACCAAAGATTTTCAGGGATGCTTAGTCGTCTTAAAATGGCCGCCGCCTTCTCTTGTCCTTCGGATTTCGAGATCCCCTGCTTGTAGAGCGGGGAGGCGACGACATCGATGGCCGGTTGACGCGGCAATGCAAACAGGAACTGCGTCACGAAACCGATTTCCCGTTCTCTCAGCTTGAGGATGGTATGCTCGTCGGCGGTGGCCAGATCAACACTTTGACCCGATGCCGTCCTAAAGATTATTCTTCCCCGGCAAGGCAGGTAGGTCCGGTAAATGGCCTTGAGAACGGTGGACTTGCCGGCGCCGGTGGCGCCCACCAGGGCGGTCAGGCGCCCGCTGAGAACATGAAAAGATGTGTTGCAGGCGGATGGAATCCGTTTTTGCTGATCATGCATATAAAAAGATTTTTCCAGCCTTTCGATTTTTAGCATTGGCGCTGTTGTCATTGTTTAAAATTCCTCTTTGCGTTACAGGACCGAGGCAACCAGTTTTTGCGTATAGGCATGCTGCGGGTCCTCCATTATTTGATCGGTGAGCCCGGCCTCGACGATATGACCATTTTTCATCACCAGCGTGCGTCCCGCCAGAAGACGAATAACACCTAAATCATGGGTCACCACGATCATGGAGGTCTTGAGCCGGTCTTGGAGCTCGATGATGAGGTCCAGGATGCCCGCCTGGACCGAAACATCCAGACCGGTGGTGACCTCATCGAGAAAGAGCAGCGGCGGGTTGGTTGCCAGCGCCTTTGAAATCTGCACGCGTTGCTGCATGCCGCCGGAAAACTGGCTGGGAAGATCATCCATGCGGTCCATGGGAACTTCCGTTCGTCGAAGCAGTTCCGTGGCCCGCTTGCGGATGTCCGCATACACCAGAATGTCATTCATCAAGAGTCGTTCGGCGATATTGCCGCCGGAGGATATCCCAAAATTAAGTCCAAGGTTGGGGTTCTGGTAGACCATCCCGAAACGGCGATACCGCAGCCACCGGCGCTGCGCCGCATTCAGGTTGAAAAGGTCGAACAGACTGTATTGACCATGGTTGTCGAAATAGTGAGCCGTTCCCCCGTCTGCTGTCTCATCGAAATAGAGGCATTTGGCTACTGTGGATTTGCCGCTGCCCGATTCTCCCATGACCCCTAGAATTTCTCCTTCGTACAGGGTGAAGGAGATGTCGTCGATGGCCACCACGCTGCCGCAATGGCGGCAGATGTTCGTGTTGACCTCAGGGCCGGTGGCATCGCGGCAGTACGGGCAACCCTGTCCATAAATCTTGCTCATTGCCTTGACGTCCAATACCTTACGCATGATCAACCTCCGGGGACCGTTTCATTCCGGCCCTTTTCATGCGACTTGTGCAATAGGCAGTGTCGGAGCACTGATATACTTTTTCGCCCGCGTCCGTGGTGAATTCATCGAGAAAACTGTCCCTGGCGCCGCAGCGACGGCAGGCCAACCGGTTTCCGGAGTCGTCCAAAAAGTTTTCCGTGCGAAAAGGGACGTCCTCGAAGGTCAGCGGCTCGGCTTTGGTGAACGGGGGAACGGCGTAGATTTTCTTTTCACGGCCGGCTCCGAACAGGATCGGTGCCCGTGACATGTGCAGCTTGGGCACATCCCAGCGCATGATTGGTGAAGGATCTAAGATGTAGTGGCCATTAATTCGAGTAGGGTAGCGATGTGAAATGGTGATTTCCCCATACTCGCGTATATCTTCATACAACTTGACCCATAGGCGGGCATAGTTCGCTTCCCCATGCATAGTTTTGCGAATTTCCTCCGAGGGTTCTACATAAACCAACGGATCAGGGTAAGGCACCTGTAGAATGATGATCTGTTTTTCCGTCAACGGTACTTCGGGAATTCGGTGGCGGGATTGCAGCAAGGTGGCTTTCGGCGTCTCGGTCGTGGTATCGATACCGGGACAGGTCTGCCGGATAAATTGTTTCAAATTTACGGCGTTGACGGAATCGTCGCTGCCCTGGTCGATCACCTTGAGGGTGTCGTCCGGCCCGATCACGGACAGTGTCAGTTGCAGCCCGCCGGTGCCGAATCCCCTTCCCATGGGCATTTCCCGTGACGCATAGGGGACTTGATAGCCGGGAAGCGCCAGCGCCTTGAGAACCGCCCGCCGGATCTCCCTTTTGGCGTACACATCCAGAAAGCCAAACGGATAGGATGTCGATTGCGGATATGGGGTAGTTTTATTCATCACTTTGATTGCTCCTTTTTTGTTTGTGTCGCACGCAATCGATCCATATCGGATTGAAAGGTGACATAATGGGGCATCTTGTAATGGGTACAAAACCCCATGGAATCGATGCCGTCGATATGGAGAAGCACGAACTCCTCATCCTCGGATGGGTTGTCCGCTCCGTCCCGACGGCCTTTCTGCAGTGCCCGGTCCAGAATGGCCATGGCGATCGCCTTGACCTCGTTATGTCCGAAACAGGCACCGTAACCGACCGTGAACCGCGGCTGTTCATCTTCCTTCTGACCGCCCTCATACATGGCGACCACCTCGCACTCGGTCATCAACACTTCGCCGATTTCAACGGGATCGCCGGTTACCGGGTGCGGCAGGCATACCGGCATATAGCCGACCCGAATTTCCCCCACGGTGGGATGGACGTCTCCGTAGCCCCGCATGTTGGAGTAGGCGATCATCTGAAGGGATCCGGTCTCTCCCCTGGCCATTGCCTGGAGCGCCGCCGATCGTGGAACAGGAAAAATCATCGGCTCCCGGGTGATATCGAACGCATCTTTCGATGCATCGTCAGAGACCTCGGCAAGCAGGCCATCCTTGCGCAGAAGATCCAATACTTTTGGAAAGCTGTCCGGCAACATTTCATCGCGCAGGTCCGTCAGCCAATCTTGACAGACACGCTGAAACGCCTCGGGAGATTCGTCCATGAGGTCGAAACGTAAAAGACGCAAGCCATAGTCAGGTGTCGACCCCAGCATCTGGCCGCCGGGGATATCCTTGAATGCCGCGGATATCCGTCTCATAAGGCGCATGCCGCCGGTGTCATGGGCATCGGTTTCTATACGGCGCGGCCGTGTTGAACGATAAGCGCGTATCACAAAAGCCGCCTCCAGGGGATCGCCCATGGTCTGCTTTACCGCCAGGGCGGTCAATTTCGGGTGGCACAAGCCGCCTTCCGACAGCACACGGTTGTTCAGACCTCTCAGTTGATGCTGGATATCATCCGGTGAGATTGGCTGTCCTTCCGTGCCTTGTTCGGTCCTCAGGTACTCTGTCAGGCGGGCAGCTTCCTCTATGGCGCGTTGGCCGCCTTGTATCGCTACATAAGCCATGGATTACGCCTCCTTGATCTTTACGCGGGTTGTGCGGGGCAATGCCGCTATTCGCCGGTCATCAGCAAGGATGAAATCAACGCCCAGAGGAAAATTTTTATTCCATTGTCCCCGCTTTTCTATCCATTGTGCAGAAAGGCCGGAAAGGACCAGATCATACGTGTCTTCAATACCCGGACCGCTGCATGTCAGACACGGCCCGGATTCACCCAATCGAGACACGCAGAGGATGATCGTTGCACCATTTTCCGGACTTTCAAGACTGCCTGAAAAAGGTTCAAATTTTGGTTGTGAAGTGCCGTCGGCCACGATATAGCCGGCTTTATCCGGAGATGCGGCCGCAGCTTGGAAAAATTTCCAGGATCGATCATCAAGCATGTTATTCGGGTCGCTCAAATTCACCGAGCCATCTATAAGCGTTGCCAGTGCGGCCTTCCATGAGGGTTCGCCTCCAATGATATCAGAAATATCCCAAAGGGTTGCCGGCCGAGCCATGGCGTTTAAAAGGCGGTGGAAAACCCTTTGCTGGGTTTCCGGTGTCCAGATTGCATCAATTGTCATCGTGCTCCTCCTTTACTTCCGATAGCAGGTCGAAGTTGACGCGTGTTCGCGCAAGCATTGATTTTCGGCGCTGTTCTTTTTCCCTCCGTTTCTGCATGCCAACTTCCAGCAGCCGGGCAACATCCTCCCATCCTGGCCATCGGGCGGTCAGCAGAGCGTCGCACACGGCCAGGTCCGCTGCATAATCGGCGCTGTCATGCATCACATGGGCACCGCCCTCAACAGTACGGTTCCGTTTCTCATCAATTAGCTCGATATGGGCGGACGCGACCGGGAATTCACCGAGATAGTAGTGCTCGCCCAAGGCGCCGTCCTTCATCTTGAGCAACCCCAACCCCTCTTCCGGCAAAGTGAGATGACGAACGGTATAAATGCTTTTGGCCTTGTCGGTCGCCGATTTTAAGTCATATTCGGGAATTGCCGAAAGGGCATGGACCCAAAGGTGTCTGTCTATCATACAATCATTCCTCCTACTTGAGCTTCTCTCGCAAGAAGCTGGATAATATGTCGATGCTGAAAAGCGTGACCATCAACATCAAAATCAGGGCGGCAGCCTGACCATAGTTGAACAGGCGGAGTGCATCGTGCAGCTCTAATCCAATGCCGCCGGCACCTACCAAACCAAGAACCGAAGACATGCGCACATTACGGTCAAAGATATACAGGGTGTACCCGGCGGTTTCGCGCAGGATGCTGGGCCATCCCGCAAACATGACGCCCTGAAGGAAGCCCGCGCCCACAGCGG
>CAZTHW010000009.1:0-1045 GCA_964613595.1 uncultured Desulfobacteraceae bacterium
CCCGTATGGGATGTGCGGGTTCAAACCACTTGGTGGGATTGTCGTTGACCCGGATCAGGCTGATGCCGTATCCGGCCACCACCAGCGCAATCACGGAGACCGCGATAATCGGCTTGGCCCAGCGGAATGTCCACCTGCCGGTGGCCCGCAGGAGCCGGCCCAGCAGGGTCAACTCCACGGCCTCGGAATCGCCCGGCGTATAGCGCGCCCCGAACTTGTCAAGCACCCGGTCGGGCAGCGCGGTAATAAAGGCGGGGACCATAAGGATCGAGCACAGCCAGGCCACGATCACGCCGAATACCACAAACAGCCCGAACACCTGCACAGGCGGAATGGGTGCCAGCGCCAGGGAGGCAAACCCCACGGCCGTGGTCAGGGTGGTATAGAGCATGGGCTTGAAAAGCCCGCTCATCAGGTGCTTGACGGTTTTTTTGCGGTCGCGGGTTTCCTGGTAGCGGTCAAAGAATTCGGAAAGCACGTGCACATCGTCTAATACCGCAATCGGGACGATGAATATGGGAATCATGGAACTCATGATGTGCACGGTGTTGCCGGTAATTACCAGCAGCGCCATGGTCGCTGCACTGGCAATCATCGCATCAAACATGGCCGGCAGAACCACCAAGGGCGATCGGAAGAAAAACCAGAGCAGCAGAAAAATGATCACCATGGCCAGGGGAGCGGAAATGGCCATCTGCTTGAACATCTGCACGCCGAAAGTGTCTTCCGCCACCGGCAGTCCGGTGACATGGTACTGCTCATCGCCCTGCAGGGATGCCACCCGGGTTTCGGTGATATTTCCGCCGAATGCAGCTTCCAGACAGAGCCGTTTCAAACGCTTCTGCTTAGCGGTTGAAAGCGCGCCGGGATCGCCTGAAAGCAGGTTTTGGCCCTCTTTATTCAGGCGTTTTTTCACCGCCGGGTCCGGATTGATCCATTTATCCGAGGCCGCCTCCTGCATCCAGGCATTGACATCGGCCACAAAAGAGCCCAGGGCCGCGTTGCGCGACTTTAACATCATCCGCACCCGCTCTTTGAGTTCCGG
>CAZTHW010000009.1:1055-23092 GCA_964613595.1 uncultured Desulfobacteraceae bacterium
GACCTGCTTGTGGGCATCGAGCAGCTGCTTTTGCGTTTTTGGTGACAGCTCTGTCCACAGCATGCGCACCAGCCGGTCGCCCTGCCCGTTTGATGCCGCTGCCAGCAGGTTCAAGGTGTCATTGAAATTTCCGATTTCAGAGGCAAATAACCTGGAAGGATTTTCAATCTTCTGCTCAATGGCGGTATAAATGCGGTGGCTGACGTCCTTGGTCGTAATCGGCAGATACAGGGCAATGGCCTTGCCGTCCCCGGAAACCAGGGTGCCGTTTAAAAACGGCAGGTCCATGGCCTTGCGCCGGACTTCAAGCGCCTGCTCCAGAGTTTCCGGCGGCTGCGGCATCAGCCACTCAAAACGCACCGTTCCGGCGCCGCCGGATTCCACGTTGTCCATCATGGACGGGGCGATCATGTCGGCTTCCACCACCCCCTGCCGCCGGGCCGGATTGTCCGGGTCCCGCCAGCGAAGGCCCCGGGCAAACCGGGTCAGGGTATAGATCTTTTCCAGGGAATCCGGGTTAAACACGCCGTGTTGTTTATCGGCTTCATTGACGATGCCCACCACGATCATGTCATTTAATGACATGACCTCTTTCATGCGGTCGTGAAAGCCCCGGACCGGCTCGTCTTCGGGCAGCATGTTTTCCGGGTCCGTGTCAATGGTCAGGGAATGAAGCGATTCAAACCGGTGGGGCCAGATGCTGGGCAGTCCGGCCAGAACGACCAGGATAAGTGTAATGCCCACCATGACCGCGGCGATCAGCCGGGGGTGGTCTACGGCAAACGCGCCGACTCTTGAGCCTGTATCCATGATTCCCCTTTGCGGTTTCTGCGGTTACGGTCCTGAAAAACTGGAAAACCGAATATCGAAATCCAAAAAAAACGTGTGATTCGTATAACTTAAACAATTATCCCGCTGCCCGGCCATGTCAAAAAATCGGTTTAAAACCGCATGCCGCATTCCTTCAGGCCGGCCACTCCGGATTCCACGCTGTGGGTCTCCGTAATCCCCTCTGCGGCCAGGTTGACTTGCGCTTCGTAAGACCGCACTCCGGTATTGCAGATCAGGACCAGCTTTTTGTCCCTGGGCACCTCGTTGATCCGGGCCTGAAGTTGATCGTGGGGAATGCTTTTCCAGACATCCGGGTATTTTTCCTCAAACGGTTTGGCGTCTGCTTCGGCACGGCAGTCCAGGAAAAAGTACTCCCCGCAGTCGCGATTGTTCCAGCACTCGAGAAAATCCTCCAGGTGTGCTGGTTGGTAGCTGCCTTCCAGATAGTTTTCCGCTGCATTGGCCACCGCGTTGACGATATCCATGGCAGAGGCAAAAGGCGGGGAATAGGCCAGTTCCAGGTTGCTGATATCGGAGACCGACGGGTGATAGGCAAGCGTTGTGGCCACCGCGTTGACCCGGGCGTACATGCCGCTGGCCTCGCCGCCGAAACCCTGGATGCCCAGGACCCTTCTGGATTGGCGGTCCATCACAAGCTCCAGGAAAATGATCTCCTTTTCAGGATAGAAATGGGCCCGGTCAAACTGGCCCGCCTGGATGCCCACCGCATCATAACCCTGGCGCGCCGCTGTCTCCGGAGTCAGGCCCGCTCCGGCCAGGGCCCCGTCAAACAGCTTGACTGCAAAACTGCCCACAGCACCCTTGAAACGGGCATCCCCGCCGGCCATATTCGTGCCGATCACCCGGCCCTGGCGGTTGGCAAGTGAGCCCAGCGGATAATATCCCGGCTTGCCGGTGACCAGGTTGGTCACCTGGACGCAGTCGCCGCCCGCATAAATGTCCGGGTCCGAAGTCTGCATCCGGTCATTGACCACGATATAACCGCCGGGCGCCACGTCCAGGCCCGCGGCCTCGGCCAGATCCCCGTTAGGTGCAATGCCTACAGCAGAAATCACAAGGTCGGCCTCCAGCGTGCGCTTGCCGGTTTTCACCGCCGAGACCGCGCCGTCCCCCTCGATGGCTTCCACGGATTCGCCCAGGTAGAAGGTGACCCCGTTTTCCTCCATCCGATGCTGGGCCATCTGCGAGAGTTTTTTGCTGACAAAGCCGGGCATGATCTGATCGCAGTACTCCACTACGGAAGTCTCGATCTCCCACATGTCTGACAGGGCCTCGGCCATCTCCAGACCGATAAATCCCGCGCCGATGATCACCGCCTTTTCGATCCGTCCGGTTGTGATCTGCTCCTTGATGGCCATGGCCTGCTGCAGGCTGGCAACACTGAATACATTGTCCAGGTCCATGCCGGCAATGGGCAGTTTCTTTGCCCGGGCCCCGGTGGCGAGCATGAGCTTGTCATAGGAAAGATCGGTTTGACCGCCATCGCGCTTTTGAATCCGCACGGTCTTGTTTTTCCGGTCAATGGAAAGAGCCCGGGTGCCGGGCATGGCTTCCACGCCCTTGTCCTGTCGGAAAAACTGCTCGTCTCGAACCATGTGAAAGCTCGTGGAACGCAGCTCCTTTTCGTCGCTGACATCGCCGGAAATATAATAAGGAATGCCGCAGCCGCCGTAGGAAATGTATTCATCCTCGTCAATCAGCAGCACCTCTGCATCCTGGCGCAGGCGCTTGAACCTGCACGCCGCCTTGGAACCGGCTGCAACCGCACCGATTACCACCACACGTTGACTCATGTAAACCCCCTTATTCTGCCTGAAAGTAATTCCGAAAGTAAACCAAATTGCGCATAAGCTTAGAATAATATAGAAAACTTCCTCGCCGGGATGCAAGGGATTTTCCCGGGTCTATGGAAGGCCTGTTAAGGCGCCTTATTCACCTTCCACCCAGGAAAGAATCAAATCGCGCTGTTCCCAGCTTTGTGGAGAGTCCATGAGGGCGGTATCCGTGTGGACGCGCATTTTGCGGATCGTTTCGAGAAGGGTCATATCCGGGTCATGGCCGTGCCGAACCAGGTAGGCCCCGACCACGGTGCCGGTTCTGCCGATGCCGGCCCAGCAATGCACGTACACCGGGCTGCCGGCGGAAATGGAGGCATCGATGATATCCAGAATATGGATCAGATCCTTTCTGTGCGGGGCGTCAAAATCGCGTATCGGCATGGAGGTGTAGATGGCCTCCACGCCGGCCTGCTGCGCGGTTTTATCAACGATCTCCGCGTAACCCGGATGCCGGGGGCCGAGGCGCCGGATTTCCTCCGGCTCGGTCAGGTCTATAATTCGGCGGATGCCGTGGTCAAACAAGGCTTTCAGGCGGGTTTCCGAAGCCTCGGAATTGTATGCAAGCGGGTATTCGCCTGCCATCAGCCGGCCGGCTTCCACCCAGTAAGCGTTTCTGAAGGGTAAGCTCCGGTCTTGCGCATCCCGCATCATGTCGCGCCTTTTTCGGATTCGCTTTCGGATTTCTTTTCCGCCAACCGGGCCTCCCGCCGCGCGCGTGCCTCCCGGTTACGGCGTTTTTCCTCCGCGGTCTCCGGTATCAGCGGCGGGATTTTACGCGGTTTCATTTCCGGGTCCAGGCCCACGTAGGTCAAATACGCCGAGGCGATATGCCGCCGCTCACCGCTCATCAGGTCTTCGGCCTCCACGCGCACCCCGATTTCCATAGATGTGGTTCCGGTCATGTTCATGCTGGCAAACAAAATCAGCAGATCCCCGACAAAAGCCGGATAATGAAAATCCAGCCGGTCCACTGACGCGGTGACCGCGTTGCATCTCGAATGACGAATGGCGACCACGCCGGCGGCATTGTCGATAAGCTTCATGATGGACCCGCCGTGGACGTTTCCGGCCGGGTTGGCATCTGCCGGCTGCATGACCTGGGAAACAACGACTCGGCTGTCTTTTACCCGCTTGCCGGAAAGTTCGTCATCCCGGCATGTTTTTGTATTGCTCATGTCGTGAAAAACTCCCGGATAATGGAAACGGTTTGTTCGGGTTTTTCCATGGGCACCAAGTGTCCGGCATCCGGCACCAGCTGATGACGCCCGTGGGGAAAACGTCTTGCAACCTCTGGATAATCAATAAAACCCTTGTTTTCCGTGTGCTCGCCTTCAACCACCAGCACGCGACAGGTGATATTCGGGATCACCGGCCAGGGATTATAACTCATGCTTCCCATAAAAAGCGCGGCTTCCCGGCGCGGATGGCAGGCCAGGCACAACTCGCCCGTATCCGCGGCCACCATGCCGTAACGGATGTAAAGCTCAAGGACCTCCGGGTCCCATCGCTGAAACAGAGGCTTGGATTTCAAATATTGGCGGGCATCTTGGGAATCGCGCCAGGCGTTTCTGCGCTTGATCGACTTGGCGGCCAGGGGATGGTCCGCCACATTGATTTTGACCTGGTAAAGCCCTTCGGGCAAAAATATGGGCTCGATTAAAACCATTTGGGCCACCGGCATGCCCAGGGCGCCGGCTGCAATGACCGGCACCGCCCCGCCCATGGAATGGCCGACCACGTAAGGCATGTGGAAATTCAGTTTTTCGCAGAAGGCCGCCATGTCCTCGGCAATCTGCTTCCAACTGAAACCGCCGTTTTCCGGATCCGCTTCCCGATGATCACAGAAATACGGGGCCACCACGTGGAAGGTATCTTTCAGGTGCCTTGCCACCGGATGCCAGAGCCGCGGCTGAAATCCGGTTGCATGCAGCATCAACAGCGGGGGCCCATCGGATTCATAGTCCAGGTACCCGACCACCGCATCCCCGATATCGACATGTCGCTCAACAGGTTGAATATCACTCATGGTCCCAAACACTGCAGCAGGTTCGTCCCAGGCCCGGCTCCTACTTGATCTTCTCGGGCGGGCGGCGTTCCGGCACGGCCACGTGGGGAATTTTGTCCTCGTTCCAGTCCTTGGATACATACAGGTGACAGAAACAGGCGCCGTATTCCCGAACATCGGGCTCCCGGTAGGCACAGGGACAGACGATGTCGGCATCGTTTTCCCGGTCGCCGGAAGCCAGCCGGCAGGGGCAGGCCATGTATCCGTAGCGCTCCTTGTTTTCCAGCAGGCCCCTTAACAGTTCATACACAAAACCCTTGTCCTTGTTGAAATAATAGCCCTTGGGCTCCTGGATGCTTCTGAGCTTTTCATAGAGTTCTTCGACATTCATGAGATGCCCAGCGCCTCCTTGATTTCGTCTTCCTTATAGCCCACGATCACCTTTTCTCCGATCCGGATCGTGGGAAACGAGCACCTGGGATTTAATTCCTTGACCTCCTCCAGGATGGCCTGCCGCTGATCCCCGCTGAGCAGGTCGACTTCCACCGAATCATAGGAAACGTTGCATTCATCAAGCAGTTTCTTGGCGTTCTTGCAATGGCCGCAAGTGCTCAGCGCATATACTTTCACATCCGGTTCATCCGCCATATTTTCCTCCTTCAAATTTACACAACTGGATATTCCAATAGTTGCAAAACCGAACAGACATCAACGGCCTTGCACGGGAAAAGGGCGGACCCACAGGTTCGCCCCGATACCCGCTTCCACCCGTGAAATGTGCCGGATTCAGGCCGGCTTTGCTAATCAAATCGAACAACGATTTCCTCAAATGATTTTCGCCACTTGGGCGGCAGCAGCGTCTTATCAGACCGGAAATGCCCCATGGCGATCAGCATGGGAATCCAGTAATTTTCCGGGATCTGAAATTCTTCCTGCACGCCGGCAATATCAAAACCGTCCATTGGGTGTGTGTCCACGTCCAGGTCCCTGGCTGCAAGCATCAGGTTCATGGCAAAAAAGCCGGCATTTTTGCAGGCAAATGCCACCTGCCGGTCCCGGCTTGCGCCGTAAAGATTACTGCACGCATCGTTGAACCATTCGCGCCGGTCTTCTGGGAACATACCGATTTCCACCATGGAGTCAAAGTTTTTCTCCACAAAATGGTTTCCCGGCTCCCAGCCCTTCATGTCAGCCAGCACGATCAGCGTCACAGGTGCTTCACTCACCTTGGCCTGGCCCCATGCATGCTTTTGCAGGCGCATTTTTTCCTCCTGCTTACGCAGTACCACAAGACCCCAGGGCTGCAGGTTAAAACTTGACGGCGCCAGGGCTGCGGTATCGATGATCTGCCGGAGCAGGTCATCTGAAACATCCCGGTCCGGATCAAAAAAATTCACTGCACGCCGGTTTTCCACAACTTGCCTGAACTCCATTTTCCCCTCTCCTTGTCTGACGGTTCGTCCCCGGGTTGTTTCGCGATTTATCAAACAAAATAACTTTGAATGCAAATGATGCAAGATATCCGGGGATCACGGGATCCTTTCATACAATGTCTAACGGTTACTTCATCTGCCGGCATTCCTTGTCCCATTCCGGACACGCGTCTTTCATGGCCACCTCGTATTTGGCCATGCATTCGGAGCATTCCAGTTCCGCATTGGGCACGTTTCCGAAACGTTCCTGGATTTCCTCGTGGCTTAGGTGCATGACCGCACTGCAGCCGCATTGGGGACATCTTGCCTGTATACGATATTGTTCTGCCATAATGAATTCCTCCTTTGTTTGCCTCCGATTTTCAAATATCCGGGTGTCATTGTGTATTCATGGCTTCCCGCATCAGCTTGTCCAGCGCGTCGGCATCACCCACCGCATCCCGGCAGGCCTGGTTAAAGCACACATATGCCGCCGCACCCTGATCAAAGCCCTTCATTCCCTCCACGTGCGGCATAAGCTCGGCAAGTTGCCGCCGGTCTGACGCGTTTTCCACAACGACCGCCTGGATCGATTCCCGGGGATATTTCCGCACCCGGCGCAGCAGGGACTGTGTGTCTTGTTCCCCCCTGCGGCCAACAATAACGACTTCTACCGATCCCAGCAAATCGCTTCCCAGGGCAACCAGCAGTTGCGGTGCCATTGCCGGATTCTTCCGGATCCGGGCGGCGGCCGCGTCAAACGTGCCTCGGGCCGCGTCATAAAACCGGTCCCGGCCGGTCAGCCGATACAGGCGAAGACAGTTCAGGGCAGCCACGGAACCGGCCGCGGGCACGACCCCGTCGGTAAAATCCCGGGACCGCAGCAGCAGAAACCGATCCTGGTCCGCGGCGGTCATGAAAAACCCGCCGTGATCCGGATCGTAGAACTCATCCAGCATCTGCCCGCCAAGATCTATTGCCTCTTTGAGATACCCCGGATCCGGGGAGGCGTCATAGGTATCAAGCAGGGCCTGAACCAGAAAAGCGTAATCCCCGGCCATTGCCGGTATGGCCCGCTGGCCATCCCGCCAGCGCCGATACAGGCGCCCGTCTTCGGAAAACAGGTGCTCCCGGATAAATTCAATCCCCTTTTCAGCTTCAGCCAGATATGACGGATCTTCCAGCACCCGGTTGGCCCGGGCCAGGGCAGAAATCATCAGCGCGTTCCACTCGGTAAGAATCTTGTCATCAAGATGCGGCCGTGGACGCTGATTTCTGGCTTCAAGCAGTCTTTCCCGGGCGGACTGGAGCGCGGATACCGTTTCTTCAGGGCTCTGCCCGAAGTAACGGGCAGTGTCTTCAATGCTTCGGGCTTCAAACAGGATGTTTTTGCCCCCAAACTCGCAAAAGGGATCGGTTTCGGCATTGCCCTGTGCCTTGACGCCGTAGTGGTAAGCCATCATCTCCGCGGCCCGGGCATCCAGTACGTGCTCGAGCTCGGCCTTGCGCCATACGTAGAACGCGCCTTCGGCCTTGCTTTCGCCCTGCCCCGCATCTTCCGGGCCGGCCAGATCCAGCACCCGGCTGTCCGCATCCTCGGCCGAGTAGAACCCGCCCCGGGGATGGGTCATGTCCCTTCGCACATATTCCAGACAATGTCTGGCAGTGCGCGCAAAGCGCTCTTCGCCGGTGATCTCGAAGGCTTCCAGGTAAACTTCAATCAATTGGGCATTATCATAAAGCATCTTTTCGAAATGGGGCACGTGCCAGTTATCATCCGTGGAATAACGGTGAAAGCCCCCGCCGATATGATCGAAAATACCGCCTTTGGCCATCTCCCGCAGGGTGTGCAGGGCCATGTCCAGGGCTTTGCGCCCTTTTTCCGTTTGCCCCGATCGATATCGGCTGTATCGGGAATAAAAGAGCAGAAACCGCAAAACCGGGGGCATGGGAAACTTCGGCGCCTTTCCGATTCCGCCGCGTACCGGGTCATAACTGCCGGAAAACCCTTCCAGCGCCTTTTCCAGCGTGGTTTCATCCAAACCCGGTTCAGCGGTGCCGACTTGCGCATCGTGGAGGTGATGCTTGAGCACCGCGGTGACGTTGCCCGCCGAATCCAGGAGTTTTTGCCGTTCTTCCGGGTTCTGCCATGCGCGGCCGATCGCACGGACCACTTCGGTCCACGAAGGCATGCCCCCGCGCTGCCGGGGCGGGAAATAGGTCCCGCCGTAAAAGGGTTTGCCCTCCGGGGTCAAAAACACGTTCAAGGGCCATCCGGCAGATCCGGTTAATGCGGAAACCGCGTTGATGTAAATCTGGTCCAGGTCCGGGCGTTCCTCCCGGTCGATCTTCACATTGACCAGTTTTTCGTTCATGACCCGGGCGGTTTCCGGGTCTGAGAACGACTCTTCGGCCATGACATGGCACCAGTGGCACGTGGCATAGCCAATGGAAACCAGCATCGGCTTGTCCTCTTTTGCGGCCTTGTCAAAGGCCGCCTCCCCCCATGCAAACCAGTCCACGGGATTGTCGGCGTGCTGGCGCAGATAGGGGCTTTTTTCGTGAATCAGCCGGTTGGATCCGGCCGTCTCTGTCGCTTTCATATGCCCCCCGAATTCATTGTTATTCTATTCGAATATAACGGCTTTCATGTTGTCTGCCACCACAAATCCACCCGGATATGTATCATGCATTCTGATACACAATTGTTTCAAGTTCTAAAATAATGAAACACCCCCTGCAGGTTCAGGCCGCCTTAAGCTGTTGCTCCAGCCATTGCCGCACTTCCCCGTCCAGGCTGTATACGCCCTTGTTATGCGCTGTTTCTTCCCGGAAGCGGGCGGCAAGCCATTCGGGCATTCGGATCAGGGCCAGTTCCTCGGCTTGCTCGGAATTGCGCCGGATTAAATAAATAACCGGCTGCCCCTCCCAGGCATAAACCATGAAATAGCAGGAAACATCGGATTTCGAGCGGATCACGTAATTGGAATGAGCCCAGTTGTTTCCCCATTCCAGGTAAAGCCGCACGGCTTCCTCGGGCGTCATCTCCCAGTCAATCTGATCGAGTATTGCCTTTTTTGTTTTTAATTGTTCCAGATCCATAGGCATATGGCCGGCCTCCTTATATTTTTTGAATGTGATGCGGGTTCTTTTTTCTGTTTCGGAAGTTGCACAAATTATGCCTTTAAAAAAATATTCCCCAGCCCCCGGCTTTTCCTGCTGCCCGCCGGACCCGGCACCGGAAGATGTTTTTTTTGCCAAAATTCGCCGGCATGTTTCTTGAAAGGTAATTTTTAATCGTTATTATTTGGAAACGTGAAGTTCCAACGCGTCGGACGAACCGGCGCCAAAGATTGGAAAATGTTAAACTGACCGATACGGAGGCCGTATGGAAAAGAAAAAAGCCAAAGAAAAAACCCTGCCGGAGATCAAGGAGATCACCACGTGTGAGGCAACCGGCCAAATGCTGAAAAAGGCCAGGGATGAAGGCGTGGAGCTGTGCTTTGACCGGGCCGCCACCATGAAGGCCTGCCCCATCGGGGAGAACTCCGCATGCTGCAAGCACTGCTCAATGGGACCCTGCAGGTTAAATGCCAAGGATCCCTACGGCAAAGTGGGCGTATGCGGCGCCACCATCGACACCATCCAGGCCAGAAACTTCGGCAGGATGATCGCTGCCGGGGGTGCGGCGCACACGGATCACGGCATGGCCATGCTTGATTTGTTCCGGGAGGTGGTAAACGGAAACATCAAGGAATACACGATAAAAGACCCGATCAAGCTTTTGGATGTGGCAGCATCCATCGGGATCGAAACGGCGGAAAAAACCACAGAAGAAGTGGCACAGGCGCTTTACGAGGAACTCGAAAGAACCTACACCCAGGTGGAAGGCGAGATCCCGTTTGCCCAGCGCGTCCCCCCGAAAACCCTGGAGACCTGGAGGAAACTCGGAATCGTGCCGCGGGGCGCCATGCGCGAAATCATGGAGATGATGCACCGCACGCACATGGGCGTGGACCAGGAGTATAACAACATCATGAAACAGGGCAGCCGGACCGCGCTGTCAGACGGCTGGGGCGGCTCCATGGTGGCCACCGAAATCTCGGATATCCTGTTCGGCACCCCGGTTCCCGTGGCTGCCGAGGTCAACATGGGCGTACTCAAGGAAAACCAGGTCAACATCATCGTCCACGGACACGAACCCAACCTGTTTGAGTCCATGATGCAGTCGGTCAACTCCCCGACCCTGATCCAGGCGGCCAAGGACGCGGGTGCCGAGGGAATCAACCTGGTGGGCATGTGCTGCTCCGGCGCGGAGATGCTTTCCCGGCACGGGATTCCCCATGCCGGAAATTTCACCTCCACCGAAGCCATCATGGTCACCGGCGCAGTGGACGCCATGGCCGTGGACGTGCAGTGCATCCAGCAGGCTCTGTCCAAGGTGGCGGACTGCTACGGCACATACCTGTTCACCACGAATCCCAGGTGCCATATCGAAGGCGCGGATCACATCGAATTCCATGAGGATAATCCAAGCCAGTGCACAGACGACATTGTCATCAAGGCGATTTCGCGCTTTAAGTCGCGCAAGTACCCGGTACAGATTCCCAATATTCGCAATACCGGGGTTCACGGATTCTCCTATGAATACATCAACTACATGCTGGGCGGAAGCTTCCGGGGCAGCTATACCCCGCTCAACGACAACATCATCAACGGCCGCATCCGCGGCGTTGCCGGAGTCGTTGGATGCACCAACCCGCGTGTCAAGCAGGACTGGGTACACGTGGAACTGGTCAAGGAACTGATCAAAAACGACGTGCTGGTCCTGCAGACCGGTTGTTCGCAGATCGCCCTGGCCAAGGCGGGACTGTGTTCTCCCGAGGCTGCGTACCTGGCCGGCCCGGGCCTGAGCGAAGTATGCGAAACCGTTGGCATGCCGCCGGTGCTCGGCATGGGCTCCTGCGTGGACAACAGCCGGATCCTGATCGCGACCAGCGAAATGGTCCGGGTCGGCGGCCTCGGTGAATCCATAGCAGAATTGCCCGTGGCCGGAGCGGCACCGGAATACATGAGCGAAAAGGCCATCTGCATCGGTCAGTATTTCGTGGCTTCCGGCGTGTACACGATCTTCGGGGTCACCTTCCCGGTAACTGAAAACACCCGCTTCCACGATCTGCTTTTCAACGGACTCGAAAAGCAGGGTCTGGGCAAGTGGGGTTTTTCCGTGGACCCCTATGAAATGGCACAGAAAATGATCGCCCATATCGATTCCAAGCGCAAGGCACTGGGTATCGACAAGTCCCGGGAGCGCAAGCTGGTGGACATGGCCGAGCGAAGGGATCTGGCATAAACCGTAAACAGACGTTTTATTTGAATCCGCACGGATTCTGTTGTATAAAGGGGGGGATCGATCCATGGATCCCCCCTTTGCCTTTGACAGGCCGGGGGAAATGAGCAATACGGGTTTTTTACGGCAACCAAAAAATCCGAAATCCAAATAACGAAATTCGAAACAAATTCGAATTCCTAAATGACCGAACACGCAAACGCGTTGACCACCATGCACAGTTTTTGTCATTTCAACATTGATGGCACCGTAAAAAGTATTGAAACTCTTATAATCGCCAGTCAATAAAATGATAAGTTTCTGATTTTACTTAATCACTTAACACTTAAAACTTAACACTGCCTGTAAAAAGGACTTTTTACAGGCTGATCAACATTCATATTTCTGTCATTGTTTATCCCTTAGCGGGATGCTCCGCGGCGGATTTCGAAATTTGTGCTTCGAATTTCTTTTAGATATGAGCGAATACATTACCCATGACCAAGCCGGGAAATCGGTGGGAAAAGTGGAAAAACAGTTTTTCACCTTTGCCCAGCCGCCCGACGAGATGATGCTGGATTCCGGGGCCAAGCTCGGGCCGATCACCCTGGCCTATGAGACCTACGGCACCTTAAACCGCGACAAGAGCAACGTGGTGCTGGTTTGCCATGCCCTGACCGGCGATAGCCACGCGGCCGGCTATTATTCAGACGCAGATGACAAGCCCGGCTGGTGGGACAACATGATCGGCCCGGGCAAGGCAATCGATACGGACAAGTATTTTGTGATCTGCGCCAACGTGCTGGGCGGCTGCATGGGATCGACCGGGCCGTCCTCGGTGAACCCGGAGACCGGCAGCCCATGGGGCATGGATTTTCCGTTTGTCACCATCGGCGACATGGTCCGGGCGCAAAAAGCCCTGATGGATCACCTGGGCATTAAAAAAATCCTTTCCATGACCGGCGGCTCCATGGGCGGCATGCAGGTGCTGCAGTGGTGCGTCCAGTACCCGGAAATGGTGCGCTCGGCCATCCCCATGGCTACGACCATGCGGCATTCCGCACTGGCCATTGCCTTTAACGAGGTGGCCCGGCAGGCCATTATCGCCGATCCGAACTGGCGCAACGGAAATTACTACGGCGGGAAAAAGCCGGATCTGGGCCTTTCGGTGGCGCGCATGATCGGTCATATCACCTACCTTTCAGACGAAGCCATGCGCCGGAAATTCGGGCGGCAGCTCCAGGACAAGACCGATCTTTCCTACCAGTTTGACGTGGATTTTCAGGTGGAAAGCTACCTGCGCCACCAGGGCGCCAAGTTCGTGGAGCGCTTTGACGCCAACTCGTTTCTCTATATCACCAAGGCCGCGGACTATTTTGATCTGACCCGGTTTGAGAACGCCAATTCCGCAGTCCGGGTCTTTTCCATGGCCATGGCCCGCTTTATGGTGATCTCCTTTACTTCCGACTGGCTGTATCCAACCTACCAGTCCCGGGAAATGGTCCAGGCCATGAAAAAAGGCGGGCTGCTGGATGTGAGTTTCTGCGAGGTAGAGGCGGAATGGGGGCATGATGCCTTCCTTCTGCCCAACCAACGCCTAACAAATGTTGTCAGGGGATTTATAGACAGTGTCTACCAGGATACAAAATAACACCCCCCTGCGTTTTGACCTGCAGGTGATTGCCTCCTGGATCCGGCCCGGATCCAGAGTGATCGGGCTGGGCTGCGGCGAAGGCGAGCTGCTGGCACACCTGAAGACGCAAAAGCAGGTCCGCGAAACCGGGATCGAAATTGTCGAGCAGCGGGTGGTGCGCTGCATCGAAAAGGGGTTGTCGGTCATTCAGGGCGACATTAACGAGGAAGTTCACGATTACCCGGATGACACCTTTGACTACGTGGTTTTAAGCCAGACACTCCAGCAGGTCTATGATCCGCTGGCCCTGATTGAATCCATGCTCCGCATCGGAAAAAAGGCCATCGTCAGTTTTCCCAACTTCGGACACTGGCAAGTGCGCGCCCAGGTCCTGCTCACCGGCCATGCCCCGATTACGCCCCAGCTTCCCTATAGCTGGTACGGCACGCCCAACATCCGGATACTGTCCATAAAGGATTTCCGCGCGTTTGCCAGGCATGTGGGATTCTCGATTCTCAAGGAAGTGACCATCAACACGGACAAGCAGGATAAAAGCGGCCGCATCGTCCAGGTGCTGCCCAACCTGCGCGCCACCTACGGCATTTACCTGATCAGCAGGGAATAACAAAAATATGGGCACACATCACCTGATCCTGGGCAAAACCACCGATTACCTCACCGGGAAAAGCGTGACAGACACGCATGATGAGCGGGCGCGACAGGAAATCGTAAAGTTCCTGGTCACGGAAAAAGGCTTTGAGAAATCCGAGATCCTTTCGCGCCTGCAGCTTTCCCTGGCGCTTGACGGCCAAAAAGGGACGGTGCCTGTTGATTTTCTTCTCAAGCCGGCAGGCAAACCATTGATAATCATACTGTTTCGCCCGGGATCGCTTGTCTCGCGGCGGCGGGTTGCCCTGGCCGCTGCCCGGTTGATCGAGAATCGCATAATTCCGTATGCCGCGGTTACAAATGCCGAAGATGCAGAAATCCTGGAGACATCCACCGGGAAGCTCATAAGCAGCGGGCTGCAGGGAATATTTTCCAGGTCACAGGCAATTGAAATGCTGGAAGGCATGGATTTTCGAGCCATGGCAGACCACCGGCGGGAAAAGGAAAAGCGCATCCTGTTTGCCATGGAAGTGCTTTCGCAAAAGGAGTGCGACGATTACACCTGCGGAGGATTTTAAAAAACAGTCATGACAGATATCATTCACCGCCAGTTTATCGAATATTTCGGCGGCAGGCGCAGCGTGCGCAACCAGGCCTTAATTGTTGAAGAACCCCTGTCCATCCGTGTGGCGGGCAATGCCTATTCCGTTGTCATGCGTACCCCTGGTGATGAAACCGCACATGTGGCCGGATTCTGCCTGTCCGAAGGAATCGTGGACCATCCTGACGATATCGTGACACTCGGCTTCTGCGAGGAAAATGAGACCAACGTGGCCACCCTCACCCTGACAGACCAGCGCCGGGAGCAGGTTGCCGAACTCCTTGAACGCAAAGGCTTTATCAGCCAGACAAGCTGCGGTATCTGCGGCAAGGAGGTCGTGCGCGACATGCAGCAGATGCTGCCGGTGGTGCCCCGGGAAGCCGCATTCCGGGTAGATCACATCATGGCATGCATCAACAGCCTGCCAACCCGCCAGCCCATATATGAAAAGACCCGAAGCGCGCACGCGGCGGTGATTTTTGACCAAAAACGGCAGCCCATGGCATCGGCCGAAGACGTAGGGCGGCATAACGCCCTGGACAAGGCCGTCGGGAAGGTGTTCATGAGCGGGGATATCCATGAGGCCAGCTTTGCGGTCATGTCTTCGCGGCTCAGCTATGAACTGGTCCAGAAAGCGGCCCGGGCCGGGCTGGAAATGCTGGTGGGCATCTCCCGTCCCACAGCCCTGGCCGTGGACCTGGCACGCTCGGTCAACATCACCCTGGCCTGCGCAAAGGACGACCGTTTCATGGTCTTTTGCGGAGACGAGCGGATCATGGGAGCCGAGGACACACACGAAGAAGACCGCCGCCAATCCTGAAAGCCTCTTAATGGACATTTATAAAAAGCGGGTTCCATCTCTCTGCATAAACTATTATAAAAATGATGTATCACCACGAAGTTCACGAAGCACACGAAGATCAAATTTTTGAATTCATTCCTTCGTGGTCTTCGTGTACTTCGTGGTTGTGATGCAGCATTCGAAATCAAAAAGGACAAGATCCATGCCTTTTGTCAAGATGCCCGGTTTAAAGGGCAAGGTTTACGTACCGGAACAGCCGCCCGATGCCCCGAAAAAACACCCGTGCCCGGACTGCTTTTCCTGCCAGATGTGTACAGACAGCCGGTGCCGGGTTTGCCGGGGGCACCGGGAAGATAAAAACACTTGCCCGTGTACGGAAAAAACGTCAGAATAGCCTGCAAACAGTCCGGAATCGGCCGCGGCCCCCGGCACTGCGCCCCGGATATGCGATCCGCAATGTGTCCATGAAATCATATTTCAAAATCAGGCGGGACCCACAGATGACATCTACACCCAAAACCATTTTCACCGTTTTTGCGGTCTTCTGCTGCATTGCCGGCTGCCAGGACAAGGACCAGAAACGCCGGGAGATGCATTTTAACAAGGCAAACCAGTGCTTTGAACAGCAAAACTATGTCTGTGCCAGGGACGCCCTGCAAAAGGTCATCGAAATCAACCCGGAGTTTACCCCGGCATATGCCAGACTGGGAGAGACCTATCTTCGGCTCGGGGATGTCAACGACGCGTTTTCCGCATTTCAGAAAGCCGCCGAGCTGAGCCCGGAGGACAACTCCATCCAAATCAAGCTGGCCACTCTGTATCTGCTGCAGGGGGATTTCCGGGAGGCCAAGCGCATATTGAACGCTGTAATGGAGCGGGATCCGGAGAATCTCTCCGCCCTGTTTCTCATGGCCGGAATACACACCAAGGAACACGAGTTCGAAGAAGCCGCCCGGACTTACGAAAAAATCCTCGACATCGATCCCTCCCGTGAACGCGCCTACACGGCGCTGGCCAACCTCGCCATTCAGCGCAGAAAAGACAAAAACCACCTGGAGGAAGCAAAACGCATTCTGCAAAAAGGCGTGGAGAAAAACCCGGAATCGCTCTCACTGCGCCTGACACTCTACCAACTGCACTTCCGGATGAACAATACGGAAAAAGCCGAATCCACCATCAAGAATGCCCTTGAGATCGCGCCCGAAGACCCGAAGCTCCATTTGCTGCTTGCCGGCATTTATGCCCGGCAAACTGAATGGCAAAAGGCGGAAAAAGCTTATCAACGGGCCATTTCCGCAAATCCGCACAATATTAAGTCATATCTGGCCGCGGCATCATTTTACGAGAATACCAACAATTATGATGCGGCGCTTTCCATGTACCACAAGGCCCTTGAACTTCAGCCTGAAAATATCGGCCTGATGCTTGCCCTTTCGGATTTCTATATCAGCGCCAACCAACTGGACAAGGCTTCGCGCTACATTGAACGCGTGCTCGAGAAAAATCCGGACTATCTACCGGCCCAACTGCTCAAAGCGCGTAAACTGATGGCCGAACGACAATACAACAAGGCGATCGCCCTTTATTCCGAAATCCGGAAAAATTTTCCGGAACCGGAAAAAATATATTACCTGCAGGGACTGGCGCATTTAAAGGCCGACGAACTCAATGCCGCAAAAACCAGCCTGGCCAAAGTCGGCCCGGAAAGCCCCGAATATATATCCGCACGCATCCTGATGGCCCGCATCCATTTTTCGGAGCGCGATTTCAGCCGGGCCGTGGAGATCTGCAGACAGGTGCTGGACAAATCTCCCAACAACATCCAGGCCCTGGCCATGCTCGGCGATATTCATGTGCACGAGCAGGAATACGAAAAGGCCGAGACGCTGTTTGACCGGATCACATCCATTGCGCCCCGGAATCCGGCCGGCTATTACAACCTGGGCATTGTTTACCGGCTGCAGGGCAAACAGGAAAAAGCCGTTTGCGCCCTGGATGCCGCCCTGTCCCGGGATCCCCAGCATACACAGGTATTTGTCAATCTGGTGGAAATTTTAATCACCCAGGGCAAACTGGAAAAGGCCAAAGAATACTGTGATAAACGGCTGCGTCAGTTTTCCGGAAAGCCGGAAAAGCTGGCACCGGTCTATAATCTAAAAGGGCGCTTGATGATGATGCAAAACCGGCCGGCTGAAGCCGAGCGGATGTTTAAGCAGGCGCTGATGGAAAACGAGAATTACCTGCCGCCTTATTATTCGCTGGCCCGGCTGTATTTCACAGAAGAGATGACGGAAAAGGCCATCTCCCGGTTCGAGCAGGCTGCAAACAAGGCGCCCGGGCAGGTCATGCCGCACATGATGCTCGGCATTTTAAAATGCATGCGGGAAAACTGTGATCAGGCCATCCCCCATTATCGAAAGGCCCTGGAAATCAATCCGGATTTCGCGGCGGCAGCCAACAACCTGGCCTATGTGCTGGCAGAACGGGGAGAACAATTAAACGAAGCACTGGAACTGGCCCGGCGGGCAAAAAACCGGATGCCCGAGGATCCGCGAATCGCGGACACGCTCGGATGGGTATATTACAAAATGGGCCTTTATGACGCAGCCATCCGGGAGTTTTCCGCAAGCATGGAAAACCTGCCCGGAAACCCGACCGTACAGTACCACATGGGCATGACATACTATAAGAAGGGTGATATGCGCCGGGCAAAAAACGCGCTGAACAAGGCGCTGCAGCTCGACCCGGATTTCGAGGAATCCGACCGGGCCCGCCGGGCACTGGAAAACATGCAGGGATAGGCAAACCGGATTCATTCCCCGGATGACATGATATGAAACACCTGTCGTTTAAAATCATTATTCTGTGCATCCTCATGCCGCCGGTGCTCTACATGGCCACGGTATCCGGACTGGAGCATTATCTGACCGGCCATTACACAAAGGCGATCAATAATGTCTACCTCTCGGATATGAACGCCATTTTAAACGGCAGCGTCAGCCTCTCGGATGCGATCAACGAATCGGTTTCCCGCTATATCCAGAACGATCCCGTGGTCGGGATGGGCTTGAAACTCGATGTTACGGTGGCCACCAACCGCGGCACGATTCTCTACCCACCGGTGCTGCAGGGGGACGGGGACGAAGACAGCGGCCTGCAGCAGGACCCCATGGACACTGCGCAGAAAAACTTCCGAATGCTCGAAAACGGCCTGAACCTCGAGGTCGAAGTTCTCATCGAACCTTTCTCGCTGCTTTCCGGGGGAATCCTCCTGTTTTATATCGTGGTGTTTGCAAGCGCCCTGTACGGCTACTACCGCATGGCCCTGCGTAAAAGCCGCAAGGAGGATCGGGAAAAAACCGCGGAGCTCCAGCGGCTCCATGACCTGGAAAACGAATACGCCCGGCGGGTGGAGGAGCTCGACACCGAGCGCCGGAAACTGACAGAAGAATACACGCAGCTCCAGCAGAGCCTGGACAACCAGAAGCGCGAAGCCGAGCGCAATGAAGAGGACATGTTCGAGGAAATTGAACAACTCGAAAACCGGCTCTCCCAGAACCTTTCCGAGCAGGAGCAGCAGCAGGAGGAGATTTCCCGTCTGCGCGACCAGCTCTCAGAGCTGGAAAAACTGCGGGAAAACGTGGACCGGCAGAAGGAAAAGGAAGCCGAACGTCTGGGAAAACGATTCAAAGCGCTTTACAAACAGGTGGAAATGTATGACCGCGCACTGAGGGGCATTGCTGAACTTACCGAGGAAATGGCGCTGAAAGCAGAAGAGGTTATTCACCAGTTAAACGATGATCCCTCCATAGTGCCTATCAAGCGGAAAGTGTTTCATAAAAAAGGTAAGAACACGGTATTCGAAGTGGTTTTTTCCTACAACGGCCGCCTGTATTTCAGCAAGAATTCCACGACCTACATCCATGTACTGGCCGTGGGCACCAAAAACACCCAGAACCGCGACCTTGCCTACCTGGACCGCCTGACCCGGTAAGTCCCGGCTTACTCTGCCGGCTCCTTGTGACCGCATTCCTTTTGTGCGCATTTGATTATCCGGCCTTCCTTCTTGGTTTCCTTTTCCACCATATATGGGGCACCGCACTCCGGACATTTCCTGTCTACCGGCTTGTCCCAGAGGGCGAAATTGCAGTCCGGATACTTGCTGCATCCGTAAAAAACCTTGCCGCGTCGAGATTTGCGCTCCATGACCTCTCCGGAACAGCCCTCTCTCGGGCAGGGCACGCCTGTGGATTTGGCCGGAGCCCCCGCATTGATGGACTTGGTGTGCTTGCATTCCGGGTATCCGCTGCAGGCCAGAAATTCGCCGTAGCGCCCCTGCTTGACCACCATAGATCGGCCGCATTTCTCGCAGGTTTCCCCTTCTGCGGCCTGTTCAGATGGCTCCACCGGCTCGATCACGCCCTTTTCATTGCGGATGTAATTCCTGGACCAGGTACAACCCGGATATCCTTCGCATGCCAGAAACGGGCCGTTCTTGCCCACCTTGATCCGCGCCTCCCGCCCGCACTCCGGACATTTCAGTCCCGTGGGCAGGCCCACCCCCTTGACGCTGAGCATCTTTTCCGCCGCAGCGATCACCCGCTGCTCAAAGAGTTCATAAAACCTGCGAAGCAGGTCCCGGGCCTCCTGTTCATCTGATTCCACCTTGTCCAGATCGTTTTCCAGCTGGGCGGTAAAATCCACGTTCAGGATGTCGGGAAAATTCTCCACCAGCAGGTCGGTAATGATAAAGCCCAGTTCAGTGGGATGGAAAAACCCCTTGATCAGTTCCACGTATCCCTTGTCCCGGATGGTGGATAAAATCGTGGCATAAGTACTGGGCCGGCCGATGCCGTTTTCCTCCAGTTCCTTGACCAGCGAGGCCTCGGAATACCTCGGCGGCGGGGCGGTAAAGTGCTGTTTGGGCTCGAGCTGCACCAGAGCAAGCTGTTCCTTCTCCGAGATTTCCGGCAGCTGACTCTCCTTTTTCTTGCTTTCGGCTTCGGCCGTGTCATCGGCCGACTGGTACAGGGCCAGGAACCCGGGAAACTTCACCGTGGATCCGCTGGCGGTGAGCATGTAATCGCCTGCGGCTATGGCGATGTTCTTCTGATCGATCAGGGCTTCGGCCATCTGTGAGGCCACAAACCGCTGCCAGATCAACTGATACAAGGCGAACTGGTCTTTTGACAGGTAGGGTTTTACCTTTTCCGGGCTGTTGTATACGGATGTGGGCCGAATGGCCTCATGGGCATCCTGAGTTCGGTTTTTGTTGGCAAAAAACCGGGGCTTTTCCAGGGCGTAGTCGCTGCCGTGGCGCTGCAGGATCAAATCCTTTGCCTCATTGGCCGCCTCGGCCGAAATCCGGGTGGAATCCGTGCGCATGTAGGTGATCAGCCCGACTGTCTCGCCTCCCAGATCCACGCCTTCATAAAGCTGCTGAGCCACGGTCATGGTTTTTTTGGCGGAAAACCGAAGCTTTCGGATGGCATCCTGCTGGAGCTTGCTGGTGGTAAACGGGGGATACGGCCTGCGGCGCACGGTTTTCCGGGTGATTTTATCCACGATGAACTCGGCATCTGCAAGCTGATCACGGGCCTGCATGGCGGTCTGCTCATCCGGGATGGAAAACTTCTTTCCCTTGTATTTGGCCAGCTTGGCCTCGAATGCAGGGGGATTGCCGCCCTTGAGCTGCGCGGTAATGCTCCAGTATTCCTCGGGTTCAAATGCCTGGATGGCGCGTTCGCGCTCGCAGATGATGCGAACGGCCACGGATTGGACCCGGCCGGCGCTCAGCCCGTACTTGACCTTTTTCCACAATATTGGAGAGATCTGGTATCCCACCAGGCGATCCAAAACGCGCCGGGTCTGCTGGGCCTTATAGCGATTTTCGTTTAAGGACTCCGGTCTGGACAGGGCTTCGTTGACCCCGCTTTTGGTCAGCTCGTGGAACAGCACCCGGTGAAAATTGCGTCCCTTCTTCTGCAGCACGTCTGCGGCGTGCCAGGCAATGGCCTCGCCCTCCCGGTCCGGGTCCGGGGCCAGGTAGATGTCCTGGGTGTCTCCGGCGGCCTGCTTTAAGGCCTTGATCACCTTCTGCTTGCCCGGAATGGTAACGTAGTTGGGAACAAAGCCGTTTTCCACGTCAATGCCGAGTTCCTTCTGGGGCAGGTCCTTGATGTGGCCCACGGTGGAAGCGACATTATATTTACCGCCCAGATATTTCTGGATGGTTTTGACCTTGGTCGGGGATTCGACGATAATTAAAGGCTTACTCACGCTTAGGCTCCGCTGCGGTAAAAATATTTTCCGGGCATCTGGACGGCCATGCCCTTTAATTCCAGGTTTAAAAGTTCGGCCAGCAGGGATCCGGCATCGGTATCCAGGCGCTGTGCCAGTTCATCTATATGGGCCGGGTATGAATCGAGCGCATCGTATATCCGTTTTTCTGCCGCTGTCAAGTCCGCAGCAGCCCGGCCGGTTTCCCGGGCTGCCGGTGAGGTCTCTTCACTGCTGGCAAAACCGGCCACCAGAAGGGGGGCGAGTTCCTCGATCACGTCTTCTGCCCGCTCCACCAGCCGGGCGCCCTGCTTTAACAATGCATGGGTGCCGGTGCTTTTATACGATTGAATATTTCCGGGCACGGCAAACACTTCCCTGCCCTGCTCTGCGGCCAGCCGCGCGGTGATCAGGGACCCGCTTTTTTTTGCTGCCTCCACCACCACCGTGCCGAGACTCATGCCGGAAATAATCCGGTTTCTGGCCGGAAAATTGTAAGTGTTGGGCAGTTCTTTGACCGGCAGTTCGGAAATCACCGTGCCGTTTCCGGCAATATCAAAATAAAGTCCGCGGTTTTCCGGCGGATAAATCACCGAAAGCCCGCTGCCGAGCACGGCCACGGTTTTGCCGCCTGCCTCCAGGGCGCCCCTGTGAGCCGCCGAATCAACGCCCCGGGC
>CAZTHW010000010.1:0-22927 GCA_964613595.1 uncultured Desulfobacteraceae bacterium
GCCTCAATTTCCGCTCGGAAACCCGCTTTTCCGCACCGCCGTCAGGGCAACGAAGTACAATTTCGCATGAGCGAAAAAAAGAGTTTCCTTAAAATGACTTTTTACGAGTTCATCATTTCCAATATTTTCAACGAATGTTGAAAAATACTATATGATGAAAAAATAAAAAATTCAAGAAAATTCCATTAAATTTGAAACGTTCAACAGTTGTTGAAAGCACACAGATTTTTGTCCGGGGTGTTCAGGAGGCTAAAGAATCGGGATCTGATGTCCGAAAGGGAATAATTAAAAACGATATTTTTCGTTTTTTACCTGAAGCGGGAGATGAATGTGCAGGCCGGGATCTCACACATGTTTTTAAACATTTGGTCCGTCCTTGAAAAACGGGGGCTGCCGCCTGACGTGTGGCAGCGCGACCCCCTTACCTTCTGGCGGGAGCGTCTCCTGTTTGTAATCTGCTTTGTGGCTGCCGTCTTCGGCCCGATCGCCCTGGTTCCCTCGGTTTTGCTTGCCTATGCCGAAGGGCTCTGGGGTGTGATTTTCCTGGATTTTGCCGCATATTTCACCGCGGTCGGCATCCTGCTCGGCCGTGGGCTGCCGCTGAAGTTTCGTGCCTCTGCGGCGTGCTTTTTCCTGTATTTTCTAGGGACCGGCCTGCTGTTTTTCCTCGGCCCGATCGGGGCGGGCTATATATGGCTGTTCGGCGCCTCGGTGCTCATGAGTGCGATTGTCGGCCTGCGGGCGGCCTTGCTGACCCTGGGGTTTAACGTTCTCACCCTGCTGGCCGTGGGCCTGTGGATTACCTGGGCCGTGCCGGACTGGTCGCTTGTCCTGGAAAATCCGCTGGAAAAATGGGCGGTGATCAGTTCCAATTTTTTGATCCTAAACGCATTGGTCACTATTACCACGGCAATCAAGTTAAACGCCCTGAAAAAGGCGCTTTATAAGGAACAGCAGAACAGTGCCAGTCTGCGCAAAAGCGAGGACCGCTTCCGTTCCTTGTTTGAGGGAATTTCCGGAATTGCGGTACAGGGTTGCGACGCAGAGCGCCGGGTGGTTTACTGGAACCAGGCCAGTACGTGGCTTTACGGTTACTGCCGGGACGAAGCCATGGGCCGCCGGCTGGAGGGGTTAATTGTTCCGGATTCCATGCAAAGGCAGATGATCGAGCGTTTTCGTTCCTGGATTGAGCAGGGCCGGGTTGTTTCGCAGGAAGAAATGCACCTTGAAAACAAGGCAGGTGAGCCGGTTCCGGTTTATACAAGCCGGGTTATGCATACGGATGCGCAGGGAGAGCAGGTGATCTTTCGCATTGACGTACCGCTTGCCCCGCTTCACCGGGCCGAAGCTGAACGGGACCGCCTGCAGCTTGCCATTGAGCAGTCAGACGATATGATCGTGGTCACAGATGCCCAGGGCAGATTTCAGTACGTTAACCCGGCGTTTGCAAATGTCACCGGATATGCGCAGCAGGAGGTAATCGATTGCAGCATGGATTTGCTTCGCGGCGACGATGCCCCGGATGCGCAGATATATGAACAGATGTGGCAGACTGTAGTCCGAGGAAGGGCCTGGCGGGGCACGCTGAAAAACCAGAAAAAGGACGGCACCCGGTATGTCCAGGAATCTTCCATTACCCCGATTGTAGACACCCGGGGCCGGATTACCGATTTTATTTCGGTCAGCCGCGATATTACCGAGCAGGTGCGTATGCAGGCGGAAAAGGCCGCGCTCGAGGAACAGCACCGGCAGTCCCGGAAGGTGGAGGCTGTCGGGCGCTTGGCCGGCGGGGTGGCTCATGACCTGAACAACATGCTTTCCCCGATTCTGGGATACGGGGAGATGCTCCAATTGGAACTGCGCGAAAAGGACGTTCGCAGAGAGTACGTTGATGAAGTTCTAAAAGCCGGGGTACGGGCGCGGGATCTTGTTCGCCAGCTTCTGGCATTCAGCCGTAAACAGGCACTGGAATACAAGGTAATTGATTTAAACGAGGTGCTATCCGGCATAGAAAAACTTCTGTGCCGGACAATCAGGGAGAATATTGCAATCGATATTGTTCCTGCCTGCCGGCTTCCGGCAGTCCGCGCGGATACCGGGCAGGTGGAGCAGGTGATTTTGAACTTGGCGGTCAATGCCCAGGATGCAATGCCTGAAGGGGGCACTATCATGATCGAAACCGGCCGCAGCGATCTTGATGAGGCTTATGCGGCAGCGCATGCCGGGGTCGAGCCGGGTGTGTTTGCAAGGCTGGCTGTCACGGACACGGGCTGCGGCATGGCACCGGATACCGTTGAAATGGTTTTTGAGCCGTTTTTCTCCACCAAGGGGGAAGACGGCACCGGCCTGGGCCTGGCCACTGTCTACGGGATTGTAAAGCAGCACGGAGGCCATATCTGGGTTTACAGCGAACCCGGCAAGGGCTCGACGTTCAAGGTATACCTGCCTGCTACGGATGCGCTGCCGGCGGAGCACAGGGAAAGCCGGCAGTCGCAGGCATCCCTGCGCGGGTCCGAGACGATCGTGATTGCCGAGGATCACCAGCAGGTGCGCGATCTTGCGGCCATGGTTTTAAAACAGCAGGGCTATACCGTCTTGACGGCGCAAAACGGAAGCTGCGCCCTGGATGTGCTGCAGCAGCATACCGGCCCGGTGGATCTTTTGGTTACGGACGTGGTCATGCCGGAGACAAACGGCAGGGAGCTTTTTGAAAGGGCCTGCCGTATTCATCCCGGCATAAAGGTTCTTTACATGTCCGGATACACCGATGACGTGATCGTTCATCAGGGCGTGCTGGAAGAAGGCATTGCTTTTCTCCAGAAACCTTTTAACGTGCGCGCTCTGGCCGGCAAGGTGCGCGAGGTGCTGGACCAGGCAGCTAAAGCGCCGGCTGTCCCTGACGGTAAAGGGAGAGTGGGGAGCAATCTTGTCTGACCGGGACACCACCGTGAATCCACCACTGCAAGAAAAGCAATCCCGGGATGCGGAAAGCGATCTTTCTGATGCGGATTTTTTTCCGGTTTCCCCGGATACGCTCAACCCGGATGCCCGGACGGATTTTCCGGTCTATCTCCGGCGCGGTGCCCGGTATGTGCTCTATACAAACGCCCGGGATTATTTTTCCCGGGACTTAAAGGAAAGACTGGTGCAAAACGGCATTGACACGGTCTATATCCCGTTGCAGCAGCAGACTTCCTATGCATCCTATATAAAGGAAAACCTGGAAGGCATCCTCAATAACCCGGAGATATCCGAGGAAGTCCGGGCAAGGATTTTTCTGGACACCACTGCCAGCCAGGTCAAAAACATCTTTGAAAATCAGGAGTCCGCCCTGGATGCCCAGACCTTTGAAGGCGTGCACCACGTGGTCAACTCCAGCCTGTCTTTTCTGCTGACCCGGGCGGCAATAGAAAATATCATCAGGTTTCTGTCCCACGACTATCAGACGTTTTCCCACAGCGTGCACGTGTTTACCTATACCATGATGCTCATGAACTACATGTCCGAGTACTGGGAAAAAGAAACCCTGGTGGATGCCGGGGTGGGCGCAATGCTTCATGACATCGGCAAGACGCATATCCCGGCATCGGTTTTAAACAAACCCGGAAAGCTCGATGAAAAGGAGTGGCAGCAGATCAAGCAGCATCCCGGATACGGCACCCGCATGTGCACCAATGTCCGTCTGCCGCAGACGAGTTTCGACTGCATCCGGTTTCATCACGAGAAATACGACGGCAGCGGATATCCCTTCGGCATCAAAAAAGATGAGATCCCCGTGCCCGTGCGGGTGATTACCTGCTGCGACGTCTATGACGCCATTACTTCAAAGCGCCCCTACGCACCGGCCAAAACCCCGTTTGAGGCCCTGAAAATCATGGGCGAGGAAATGAAGGGCGCATTTGACCCGGAGATTTTCAAATCCCTGATCCGGGTTCTGGGCCGGATGAACAAGTAGCAGTGAAGCCTTCATTCAGCTCGTCCCTGTCAAACTTTCTTCCTGCTGCTGCATATGAAAGCTTTGCCATAAGCTGGTCATAATCAGCTCCGGCATTTTCCTGCCCTACATACTGTTTCAGCCAGTCCTGGAAAAGCGCATTCAGGGAAAATTTTTCCTGCCTGGCCTTTTCAATAAGCTCTTTTTCAGCTACCAGCGTAATATTTTTTTCATTTTCAGTCAGGCTCCTGATTTGATTTCACATTTTTTTATAAAAATTACACGAATTTCGTGTAACTGTCAACCGCTCCCGAATGATGCCACTGAAATTGATAATTTTATGAACGTCCCCGGAAAAAATATGTCCCCGCAATTTCGGTTCGGTTTGACATTTTCCGTATCAAGTTATACTATTACAAGCGGAATGTATAACATGTGGAGACCTTATGACGTCAGCATACACAAAAACAGTAACTGTTTCTTCCAAGGGATGGGTGGTTATCCCTGCGCCGATTCGTAAAAAGATCAGCCTCAAACCCGGGATGAAAATGACTGTTCAAGAGGTTGAGGGAAAGATCATTCTTGAACCGCAGAACGACGACATCGTGGATACCCTTTTTGGTAAGCTGGCAGGGGGATCTTCCCTGACCAGGGCTTTGCTGGAAGACAGGGCTGAGGAAAAGCTGCGTGAAAAATAAGGAATTTATTTTCGATAGCTACGCGCTGCTTGCTTATTTTCAGGCTGAACAGGGCGGCGAAGAGGTGCGCGATATTCTCAAAAAAGCTCGGGCCGAAGAGGCTTCGGTCCTGCTTTCAGTAATCAACCTGGGAGAAATCTATTACATCGTTTCCCGCAAGTTGGGAACGGAAACAGCCCGGGCAGTGGTTGAAGATATTTCAAAACTGCCGGTGGACCTGCCGGGCAGTCTCAGGGGTTAATCGTGCCGCCACCGCCGCAGTTTCTGCCAGCCAATGGGCAGGTTGATACAGCTCGAGTTCGAATGCTTTCACACCGCGTAAAATATTGAGAGCTGCATCAAGGTCTTCTTCATGTTCTGCTGCAGGGAGAAGCCATTTAATAGTAACGCTTGCGTCCAGGACAAGCTTTTTCAAGAGCGCAACTCCTCGCGGGCCGCGCGGATATCCTCAACCGTGACAGCTTTTTTGCTGTTTCGGCGTTCCAGTAAACGATCGATTGCATGTGCCCTTTTTTGGCGTTTTTGCTCTTCCTTGACTGCACGCATCATCAGGTTGGCAATTATTGCACTCTTATTCCTCCCGGCAAAAGTGGCGTTGAATTTTTTCTTTATTTCTTCGGGTACGCTGAAATTAACCGTGGGCATTTTAAAGATCCTTTTTTGTTGAAATTTTCTACAATATTAAATTTTCCATTCTTTCCTGTCAAGAACAATGGTTTACGAAATAAGGGTTTAGAAAATTTTAATGGTCGAACGGGGCCAGTATGCAGATTAAACAGCGGAAAAATGAAGGGCACACAGAATGTTTCACTATAATTCGGCGAACAGCATCCTTAATTCGAAAGAATTAGGGTTGCTGTCCGCCGAATGACGACTCTACTCTACCCGGAATTCCCTCCGGAATTTTCTTCTACACCCAGTTTTCAAGCAGCAGTCCCGGCACTCGCTGGAATTCTTTGTGGTTGTTGGTCACCAGTACTAACCCCAGGGCCCGGGCATGTCCTGCAATCATCATGTCATAGGCACCTATGGGTGAGCCCGCCTTATATAAGGCCGCCCTTATCTGTCCAAAATGATATGCGGCTTTACTTTCAAAAGGCAGCACTTCAAGCCGGGCGATCAGCGCTTCAATATCGGCCAGGTTTTTTTCAACTTCTTGAGAGTGTTCAGCTCCGAATAGCAATTCACCCAGAGTTACAGCAGAGACCGCCATTCGGCCGTCGTTCTGCTGAAATCGTTTTTTTACCTGCCGGGGCCGATTTTTCATTGTGTATATTACAATATTGGTGTCCAGCATATATTTCAGCATTAAATGGGTTCCCTGGTCTGGTCTTTGGGTTGGTGGCGCTCTGACATGAAATCACCGGAGACCCCTTCAGACTCAAACCAATCATCCCAGGACTGTCCCGCCGGAATGATGATGCGCTTATTGCCGATTTTTGTGATCTCAACATCTTTTACTGCTTCCGGCATGGCAACCTCTTTGGGAAGGCGAACAGCCTGACTCCTGTTGCTTTTAAAAATTCTGGTTTTGACATTGGCCATGGCATCCCCCTTTTCGATTTTGTTCATAATGGTTTTATTATAAAAACAATAAGGGATATGTCAAGGGGATATGTGGCTTGAGAAAAGTTTGCTGCCGGGGTTGCCTTGTTGTGTCCCCGGAATTTTACCGTCTGAAATGAGAGTGGTGTCTGGCGTATAATTCAGGCATCTGCTGAATTGTTGAAATTGTTGCTTCCAGGCAGTCAAGAAACTCGAAACCCAATCCAACTCCTTGTCCCTGATACCATTCAAAAGCGGTTTCAAGGTCGATGCACGCTCTATCAGTGTAGCGAACCTTCATTTGTATCTATTTTTAAGGTCTTCGTGTACTTGCTCCCAGTCATGGATTTCAGGAGCGCCTTGCTGATAGTCTGCATATCTTTTATCAAGTTCCTTTTTTTGCCATTCCGGCATCGGCAGTTTGCCGCTTTCAAGAGCAATGGTATCCCAGATATCCTGTGCAAGAATCAATCTTTGCGAAATGCTCAGTTTTTTAATCTCAGATGCTATTTTTTCCGGTTCCATTTTTTATACCTCCGGTAAGATTATGAAATGGATATTACCTAAACTGAGCGTTTCAGATTTTTAAAAACAGTTATAGCTCGGCTGCATCTTCCTTGTATCTGCGGCAAACTTGGAAATCGCTCAATTTAGGTATTAATTTTTTAATATCAAACATTGCTTTGAAAATTCAATTAAAAGTTGGATTGCGGGGGCTTGTAGGGACCACAATAATAATTAATTATTTGTTTTCGTCCCCGGCTTTTGCTGCCTTACTTTTCGGCCTGTCATCTTTCCCACGGTATCAACGGCCTTTGTCAATCCTGATTCCTCGGCCGGCACGGTGATGAGCGAAGTGGTGTGCGATATTCTCAAAATTCTATATCGTGTCCCAGGAATTCCCAAGTAGCAGTGAAACCTTTGGAATTTGCCGATATCAGGGGGCTTTTTCTTCTCCTGTGAACGGATTTATGATTTTTATATTCTCTAATTGCTGCCCATGCTGAAAATCTTCTGAATAAAGAATTCCGCATTTCGATTGGAAAGCGGCTGCGATTATAAGAGAATCATACCAGGAGTATTTCCACGTGCGCATGCATTCCAGGGATTTTCTGTAGAAGGACAGGCTTGGAAATATAGTGCATAGCGGAGCAAGTACATGTTCCAGATATTTTTCACAGTCCGGATAAGAAAGCGGCCGGGTAAATTTCCGAACGGATGCGTTGATGAATTCTTGTATTACCTGGAAGCTGATGACACCGTTGTTACCGGATAAGGCTTCTCTTATAATCTCTTTGGAAATTCGTTGTTTTTCTTTTTCTTCCGGGGCAAATGAATATACAAATATGTTGGTGTCGATAAAAAATTTATCTTTCATTCAGCTCGTCCCTGTCAAACTTTCTTCCTGCTGCTGCATATGAAAGCTTTGCCATAAGCTGGTCATAGTCAGCTCCGGCATTTTCCTGCCCTACATACTGTTTCAGCCAGTCCTGGAAAAGAGCATTCAGGGAAAATTTTTCCTGCCTAGCTTTTTGCCTTGCCTTTTCAATAAGTTCTTTTTCAGCCACCAGCGTAATATTTTTTTTCATTTTCAGTCAGGCTCCTGGTTTGATTTCATCTGTTTTTATAAAAAATACACTAATTTCGTGTAAATGTCAACCTTTCCCTGTCTTATCGCAGGAACAAAATGCTTAATTCTTTGGCTTCGGCCCTGGCTTTTGCGGCCGGACTTTTCGGCCTGTCATCTTTTCCACGGTATAAAGGAGGTGCTCGTTTCCAGTGTCTGCTTATGCTTGACGGTTTCGTAAAAAGTCGATTTTCTCGCTCCGTGATCATTTTGGGCGCGGGTAAATCCGTCTGCTAAATTTATCAAACTCGGGCTTGCGCCCTCAAACAATGATAAATTTTAACGCAGCCGGATTTACCCGCTTTTACCCAAAATGCTCAAATGTCGCTCAAAAATGACTTTTTACGAGTTCATCATGCTTGCAGAATTGTTATTGGGATAAGCGGTGTTTTTTAGGGCCAAAAAGCGCCGCCTAAGTGAAAAAATGGGGGGCAAACAGAATATTTCACTAAAAATAACGCATGGTTGCGCCGGTCCGACCCTATTTGCTGACCCTATTTGCTGAATTTCGATTTGATGAGGGAGGGCAAACTTGGCCTACCCTCTAGTCTACCAGAATTCACTATAGCAATGCTGAATGGTAGGGTTTTCAAGCTTGATTTTTTGTTTCTTCATGTCCAATTTGTATCCCAATATGTTCATCATAGGTTCAAATCGGGTGTTTAATCTTGAAATTTGATCTGGAGTCAAGACATCAAAAAATGCTCCTGCTTGTCCTTTGTTTATAAAACGAAAGTCATTTGCTGATTTGCCACGCTGTTGTTGTAAAAAAAGGCCAGGTTTGCGCTGTGCAATTTCCTTTTCTTCCATACTTTTTAACTGATCGAATGAAGACGCTTTAACCGCGTTATGAATATAATTATCATTTACTTTTAAATTCAAAAAGTTGCAAAGCCGACACATATGGAAAGCACAGTCTTCAAGCAGATCCTCGTACCGAACAAAAAAGACCGGGAAATTATTTTTTTGAAAAAGCCATGATTCGGCATGGGTAGACCATGTCCCGAAGCCGAAATCAATCCATTTCTTTACCCCTTCGTAAGCTAAGAATTCTTCGATTAATAGATGCCTTTTTTCAGGCGTATCGGCATTAAGGTAATTGATATTGCTACACAGGACGTCAAAGGGGTTGCGGACGATGCAAATGGTTGAAGAGATATGATTGCTGCCGGGCATATTGTCCTGATACATCCAATGTGTCTTTAGATACGCTGATTCTTCCCCGGCAATGTTGAGGTATTTATGTTTATGAATATCCGGAATCTTGGTTTCGAGGACCTTTGTGTTATTTATCGTGTCAAAAAGCAAATTGCCTATCAGAAAACGCATCCAGGTATTACCTGATTTGGGGTAAGAAGCAATCCAGCAAATATTTCGAGCCTCCCCCGTATTCAGGCGAATACCCTGAAAAGTAGCTGCTTTATTAAACAAACTCTTTCTACTTTCGTTTTTGTTATTGATACTATTCTTATATGCAATCACATTAAGGCTTATATTTTTGCCATAAGGTGCAAAAGTACTTGTATCGTCAAACAGTCCAAAATCTTTTACTTTTTTAATTCCGGCAAACCCGGCTTTCTTTAAATAGCTTCTTAAAAAATCAAAATTGAGGCCGATATAATGAAAATCATGCTCATTGGTTTGCCCCCCGAAGATCATTCTCATGACGTGAAATCGTTGATTGGCATTTAGTTTCGGGTCAATAAAATGACGGCAGAGAATATCAAGGTCAGGGACAGAAATCATTAGTTTACCGCCAGGCTTGAGTATGCGTTGGAGGTCTTTAAGTGTAGCAAGGATGTCGCGTTGGGAGACATGTTCGAGGACATGACTGGCGTATATTTCTGAGCAGATATTGGTTGAAAAACCCGAAAGGTCCTTGATATCACCAACATAATCTACCCCTTCTCCGGGAAAAATATTTAAGATTTGCCAATCTTTTTTTGTTGTTCTGCCGCCAATGTGTAATTTCAACCCATTAATATTATTATGATTTAATTCCACGCCTTCAGAATGCGTTGGGGTTTGGCTTTTTTGATTGTTTGCAGCCGAGGCAGTCGGCTTGTTGAAAATAGCGTTGTTAGAAGAAAACTTTGTGTTTGAGCAGTTTGTTGGTGTTGAAATTGTGCTTTTTGAATCACTACCTTGGTTTTCGATATCCTGTTGATAAATTACTGAAAAATTGTCTACATGAATTTCAGGAGGCAATCCGTTATGGTCTCTTTTTTTCGGAATAAAAGCTTCCGGATAATCACAATAGGCTTCCCACATTTTACGAAAAGCTGCTTCCACTTTCCGGGTATGGCCCTGTTTGTCGCACAATGAGGATTTCTGCATCATTTGTCGGGTGGTGCTGCGGTATTTCTGTAGGCGAAACCTGTCCCGGGCCAGGGCCACTGCCTTTTCGACATATTCTTCTTCACTTTCAGCAATAAGTTCCTCCAGGCCGATGCTCGTTAGAAGCGAGGCGCTGACCCTTGCGGCGTGACGATCCCCGCGCAGGGTAATCACGGGCACCCCCATCCAGAATGCTTCGCAGGTGGTTGTGGTGCCGTTGTACGGAAAGGTGTCAAGTGCGATGTCTACGGTATTGTAGGCATCCAGGGAAGCATGGATTGAGGGAAACCAGCTTTTCAGGATAATGCGGTCTTTTGATATGCCGTGTTGTTCGAAAAGGTCGAGATATCTTTTTATTGTCTCCGGATCATCAAGGCCTTTGCTTTTTAAAAAAAGGCGCGCGTCCGGCAGGCGATTGAGGATGGCTGCCCAGAGTTCGGCTGTTTTGTCACTGATCTTGGTGATTTTGTTAAAGGAGGTAAATGTGATGCCCTGCCAGTTTTTGGAAAGATAGGGCATGATCGGCGGCGCGTCGTCTATCGGGCGATAGCAGAGAAAACATTCGGGCAGCCGTACCAGACGTTCGGTGTGGCAATTGTCCGCTTCTCCCGAAGGATCAGCGGTTTCGTCGGTGAAGCGGTAATCCATGGCGGAAAGGCCGGTGGTCGCCGGGTACCCGATCCATGTGACCTGGACCGGCGCGGGCTTGAGCGTGCATACTTGAAGCAGGTTCGGGGCCGTGTGTCCGCCTAACTCGACAAGGATATCGATCTGATCGCGCCGGATCTGCTCTGCTACAGATTGACTGCTCCATCCGTTGATATTTTTCCAGACATCCGCATGGGATTGAATGCGTTTCGTAACCTGGTCGGGTTTGGAGATATCAGCGTAACAGTATATTTCAAACTGTTGCTTGTCATGGGATTCAATAACCGGTTCAAAAAAGTAGCTCACTGAATGGCGCCAGAAATCCTGAGACAGATAGGCGAGCTTGATCTTTTTATCCCGGACTCTTGCTCGGGCAAAATGCTGAGGTCCGGTATTTGGTGTAAGTGACCTTGTTTTTCCCCATTTTTCATGTTCCCGAAGCAGGGTCTCCGGTGTCATTTTTTCGCCGTCATAGGTATGGAGATAGTTGAGGCTCAGCAGGAAGTTGTTGTATGCGGCTGTCTTATCCGGATCCGATTGGAATGCCCGGCGGAAACAATCCATGGATTTATTCAGAAGTCCCAAGTTTTGATATATTACCCCCAGATTGTTCAAATAGACTGGATCTTCAGGATACAGTTCAAGCGCCTGGTCGTATAGGTCAATGGCCTCCCGGACGTGTTGTTTGAGTCTTTTGATATCGGCCAGCTGCAAGAGTGCGTGTTTATTTTCAGCGTCCTTTTCAAGGCACAGGCCAAAGACTTTTTCAGCTTTATCCAGTTGGTTGGAAACTTTATAGACGGTTCCCAGGTTGTTGTGCGCAACGATCGCTTCCGGATCGAGTTCAACAATCCGGTGAAAACAGGAAGCAGCCCGGTCAAGCTGCTTGGTTCGCAGGCAGCAAAGCCCCATAAGGTTCAGGGCGTCGGTATTGTCGGGATCTTTTTCCAATTCCGGCAGGAGTCTTGCTTCCGCAGCTTTATATTGTCCCCCGTTGATAAGGGCTGTACATATAGCTTTCACGCCATCCTCAGCGGGCTTTTCAGGATTTCTGGTTTTGCCTTGCACATTTGTGTTCCGGCAGCGTTTCCCCACGCTTTTTCCCTGTTGCATATTCGGTCGGCGAGCTTTGTTTTTACGTTTTTTTTTAACGGACATACTTTTCTCCTGGCGCATTTTAACGGGCAGTGGTTCAAAAGTCAGATTTTTGACTGGCCGCGTCCCTTTTTGTCAAGTTTTGCCAATGCCTTCATGGGCGTACAATTCATTCTGTCTTTTCGGTATGCAACAGTCATTGTTTTAGCCGGGCTAAATTGTTTTCTGTAACATCCGATAAGAAATTCAAGCGAATTCGGGCGGCAACTCATGGGAGGCCCGGGATTTTTGCTTATGCCCCGAACCACCGTGCGCACTGTATTTTTGAGAGTCGCCGCTTATTTAAACAAAAGGAGAAAA
Organism: uncultured Desulfobacteraceae bacterium; assembly: GCA_964613595.1. GTDB lineage: Bacteria > Desulfobacterota > Desulfobacteria > Desulfobacterales > Desulfosalsimonadaceae > Desulfosalsimonas. Next base: position 12,245 of record CAZTHW010000010.1, read on the forward strand.
ATTATATGCAAAATGCATTCCAAAAACCTTCAGACAGCTATTTGGGATACAGGGAAACCATTCAGGAAGTTCTTTATAGAATTCTTGCGAAAGCCGGATTTTCTATAGGGGCCCGCTTGTTTTCCCTGCTGTGTTTCGCGAATGCGGCAGGGTCCTTTTTATATCCGGGCTCCAGGGAATTCAGCGAGGAAAAGCTGGCGCGGGAGGTGGATAAAGTCGCCAACAACATTTATGAAACAACATGGCACCAGGAGTTTGAGAATCATCAGGGGAACCTCAGTCTGCCCATGAGCATGATTCAATGCATGCTTGTAGGCAATTTCCGGGCAATGGATCCGCAATTGAAAGGGCTTCTGGAAAACGCCTGGCGCTGTTATGCCAATGCCAGTGATGATGGCGAGCTTTTCAAACTTCGTTACTCCGATGGAAAAACCACGGCGCAATGCAGTGCCATGGCGGAGGCTTACCGCCAATGGCGCGACAGGGTCAATCAAAGCTTTGAAAAAGAAATCGAGGCCTTTATCGAAAATTACGCTGCGCATGTTGTTTTTTCTGAAAGTTATACGGATGAAAACAGTCTGTTTGTTTATATCCAGCACCTGGTTCTGCGCGTGGCCCTGCTCAGGTTCTGCTTGTACAGTCATCCCCGGATTCTTGAACTCGTCGAAGCATTTGAAAAGAAAACGGATCGGCCTGAACATGTCCCCGCGGACTGGAGTGAGGCTGTCTCCGGAGCTGTAACAGAGGTCATGAAGGCCTTCAGTATTGGCATGACAAGCGGTGAATCGCCGCTGCTCGGGCTCCGGCAGGAGATGGAGGATCAGCAAATGGCTGATTTACGTTATATGCTGCTGTTTGTTCTCTTTTGAGCATCGGTGTTTTTTTGACAGACACAGGCAAAAAATTGATTAAAGATTCTTGGCTCCGTACCGATAAGTAAAATTAAAGAAGAAAAATCGTTACAGATGGCTTTTAGGAAAGGAGGTGAGGCAGGGGAAAAGTTTGAATTATCGAAGTCAGCAACTGTTCTATCTCAAGCATTTAAAGGGCATGGACGCCCGAATGAAAAACCTTTCAAGGAGGAAAAATTATGAGTTTAACAATTAACACCAACGTTGCATCCCTTAATGCCCAGCGCAACCTGGGCGCATCTCAAGCCGACCTGAACACCGCCATGCAGCGGCTGTCCTCTGGACTTCGTATCAATTCCGCCAAGGACGACGCAGCCGGTCTGGCCATCTCCGACCGGATGACCGCCCAGGTCCGCGGGCTTAACCAGGCGGCCAGAAACGCCAACGACGGCATCTCTCTGGCCCAGACCGCGGAAGGCGCGCTTCAGGAGTCGACCAATCTCCTGCAGCGCATGCGGGAACTTGCTGTGCAGTCGGCAAATGACACCAACAGCGAGTCCGACCGGGCTTCTTTGAACGATGAGCTCAACCAGCTGAAGGCGGAAATGGACCGGATTGCCCAGACCACGGAATTTAACGGCACGAATCTGCTGGACGGATCCATGAGCGGTGAAGGCAACGAAGCCACCTTCCAGGTAGGCGCCAATGCCGGGGAAAACCAGAAGATTTCTTTTGGCATTGACAGCGCTATGGGCGCGGACCTGAGTGCGGTGGGCACAGAGATTGCCGCTACAGGAGAAGAATGGGCAACCGGTACGGCTTATAACAGCGGCACAGATGCCTCCGTCACCCTGGCGGAAGGCGGTCTTTCCGTCAACGGCACTGCCGTGGAAGGCACATTTGCTCATGCTGGTGAGCTCGCAACCGAAATAAATGACGCCGATAATGATGTCTCGGCCCAGGCAATTAACAAGCAGACCCTGTCGTTTAGCGAGGTAACCCTGATCGCTGCTGACTCAAGTGGATCTTCAGATGCGACATATACACTGAGTGTGGATGGAACTACTGTTGGATTCAGTACTAGTGATACCAATGGAGTCACAATCACGGCTCAGGATGTTGTCAATGAAATCAATGGCGACACCAATGTCACGGGTGCCGGCTTCTCCGCCGAGTTAAATGATGCGGGTGATGTGGTAATCACACAGGCAAACGGTAACAGCTTTGGGTTGACGGAGACCGGTGATATAAATGGGGATCAAACTGATGATCTCACTGATGCCGGTGGCTTTTCTGAAGTCGCTACTGTGGCCACCACCTTTGATCCCAACGGTGTGGAACTCCAGAGTGATTCCGACATCACCCTGACCGGTGACCAGCTTGCCGATGTCGGGTTGGATTCATTGGGCAATGCCACCACCACCATCGACCAGATCAGCGTGGCCTCGCGGGAAGATGCCGAGACGGCCATTACCAGTGTGGACCAGGCGCTCTCCGAGATCGACACGATCCGGGGCGGCCTCGGTGCGGTGCAGAACCGGTTTGAGTCCACCATTGCCAACCTGAACAATGTCTCCGAGAACCTGTCGGCTGCCCGCTCCCGGATTCTGGATGCGGACATTGCCCAGGAAACCTCGGCCATGACCAAAAACAACATCCTGCAGCAGGCGGGGGTTTCGATCCTGGCCCAGGCCAACCAGGCACCCCAGCTGGCCCTTTCCCTGCTGCAATAAGCGGCCTGGATGATAGATAAAACAGGGGCCGGAAGGCTTTTCCGGCTCCTGTTTTTAAAGGAGGATAACTGTCATGAAGATGGAATCCTTGGCAGTCAATCTGGCAAATGCGCAATCCATCCGGGTGGTCAACGGGCCGTCGCCGCATAAGATCAGGCAGCAGGATTTGTTTCAGCAGGGCGGAAACGGAAAAAATGCGGTTTCGCAGCGCGCCGGGCAGGAGGAAAACAAGGTTTCCCCTGAAGAGATCCTGGACAAGATCAAGGAGATCTCAGAAGACGGGCTCTACAGCGTGCGCTTTGAGAAAAACGACGAGGTTGACCAGCTGGTGATCAAGCTCGTGGACCGCAGAAACGACGAGGTCATCCGCCAGATTCCCCCGGAGGAGATCCTGGGGGTAAAGGCCCATCTGCAGGAATATGCCACGGGAAACATTTTTCACCAGATGTCCTGAGCCTTGCGCAAAAAGGTGTAAAAAGGGTCGTGCCGGACAGGGCGGTTTGCTTTGACCGGCACGATCCCGGGCACCGCGGGACCAAAAACCATGAAACCGTGAGGGGATCCCTGTCATGTCTGACATCAGTTTCACCGGACTGGCCTCGGGGCTGGATACCGAATCCATCATCAGCAACCTGATGGAGGTGGAAAGGCAGCCCATAAAGCGCCTGGAGGCGGACAAGGCCTATTTCCAGAAGCGGCTGCAAGGGGTAAAGGTCTTTGATGAAAAGCTCTCCGCCCTGAACTCGGCCGTGGACGCGCTGGATACGCAAGGCGATCTCAAGGAAAGCCAAGTGTCGCTTTCCAGTGAAGACCATGTATCTGCAAGCGTGACCAGCGCTACTGAAGGCACTTACGAGGTGTCTGTTGAGCAGCTTGCCCAGGTGCAGAAAAGCCTTTCCCAGAGCGTCTATGCTTCCAGGTCTGACCCGGTGTTTGGCACGGGCGAGCTCACGCTTACATCGGGCGACGGCGTGGTCAGCCAGGGTGCCGCCGGAACCGCGCACACGATTTCAATTGATTCGGAAAACAACTCCCTTATCGGCATCCGGGATGCCATCAACCAGGGATCCGAGACGCACGGCGTTTCCGCGGCCATCATTGACAACGGAAACGAGGGCGGCGACCGCTATCACCTGATGCTAACGGGCGCGGATTCTTCCACGGAATTCACCCTGGAAAGCGCTCTTTCCGGCGGCACGGAGACAATCGCCCTGGACGCCCCCACCCAGTCCGCCCAGGACGCGGTGGCCTATTTCGACGGCGTGCAGATCACCAGCCAGACCAACACCATTGAAAATCCCATAGAGGGCCTGACGCTGAACCTGGAAGGCGTCAGCCCGGATGACGGCGCCGGCGGGCTTGAGTCCACGACGCTGACAATTGACACGAATACGGACGCCCTGGTGGGGAAAATGCAGGCGTTCGTCAAATCATACAATGATGCGGTATCCTTTGTCACCAGCCAGTCCAAGATCGGTGACAGCGGGGGCGGTATTCTTCTCGGGGATTCGGTCCTGGGTTCTGTCAAGCGGCGGCTGCAGGACCTGCTGACCACCCAGGTGGAAGGCAATGACTCTTATTCCGCGCTTTCCCAGCTCGGGCTGTCCACAAACCGCGACGGGACGATCGATTTTGATGCCGGCACCATGGAAGAGGCTATTTCAGAAGATTATGCCGAAGTCAGCCGGCTTATGACCGGAGACGATACCACGGAAGGTGTTTTCAGGCAATACAGGGACTATCTGACCAGCATGACCAGTCCGGTGACCGGCCTTTATGCCAACCGGCAGGAAAACATCGAGCGTTCGATCGACCGGATCGACAATGACATCACCCAGATGGAAAGCCGGCTGGAAAAACGCAAGCAGATGCTCGTGGACAAATTCACCGCCCTGGAGCAGATGGTTTCAGAGATGAACACCCAGAGCGACTATTTGAGCAAGCAAATGGAAAAACTGCCATCTTATGGAGGATAAAATTAATGAATCCGTACCAGAATTACTTTGCCAACCAGGTCCGGACCGCATCGCCGGAAAAGATCATGATCATGCTTTATGACGGCGCCATCCGGTTTTTGCGCCAGGCCCGCCAGGCCATGGAAGAAGGCGACCGGGTCGGCAGAATGAAGAAGATCAGCCGGGTGGTGGCCATTCTCACCGAGCTTTCCAATACCCTGGATTTTGAAAAGGGCGGCGAGATCGCCGAGAACCTGGACGGGCTCTACTGGTATATGATCCGGGAGCTTACAAGTGTCAACATCAGCGAGACCTCGGAGCCCATGGATACTGCTGAAAATATTCTCCTGGAACTGCGCGAGGCATGGTCGCAGGCCATTGCGGAAAACAAGCCGGAAACCGGCACCGGAGCTGAATGCGGCCCCCGGGAAGAGGCCCCTAGGAAATCCATGCAGGCTTCGATTTAAGATGTGGTGTCAATCGATAAACCATCGTATCCGGGGGATAAATGGAAACAATTGACGCGTGGTTGGACAGGTCCATCGCCTGTTACCGGGAGATGCTAAATATCTACCAAAGCATTCAAAATGCCGTGGCCGCGGGAGAGCCGGCGGCCACGCTTTACGCCTTGTTCGAACAGATGCGGGAGACTGCCCGGCAGGCAAGAGATAGTGATACCCGGATCTGGTCCGGGGCCGGGCAGATCGGCGGCCGCCCGGAAGACCGGCCCCGGTTTTCCGAGTGGCAGAGCCTGCTGGCGCAGGTGTGGGAGGAAAATCAGGTCATCCAGCGGCGCCTCCAGGCTGCGCAGGTCGTTTTGCGGGACGATTATTTCCGCATAAGCGACGGAAAGCAGGGAATTTCCGGATACAGAAGCCGCAGGGATCCGGCCGGGCGCAGGATTAACATTGTTTCTGCGTGATTGTTGAATTTGTCGCGCTTTTGTGGTATTTGATCCTGCCATGGATGTATCCGAATATATCACCAATCTCCCGGGAAAAACCCCGGTGTCGGTCAACATGCCCATCACCGTCGGGGAAGTGTTCAAGTGCGATGCCGTAGCCGTGCCTGGGCAGCCGCCGGTGCTGGAAGTGCTGTTTCCCCCGGGGGTCTTGCCCGAACCCGATCGCATTGATACGGCCGCGGACTGCCTGGTGTTTATCGAGACCGGCGAAATCGTGACCCTGATCTGCACCATCGAGGAGATCGCGGGCCGGGAATCGATCCGGCTCACGGTGCGCAACGTAATCCAGCATGCGGAAAAGCGCGAGTTCTTCCGCGGCCCGGCAACCCGGCTTTCGGTTTCATGGCGCAAAAAAGGCCCCTCTGGCGGGCGGAAAATGATTTCTGCCAGGGGCGTGAACATCAGCTGCGGGGGCATGCTTCTGATGCTGGATCAGGAGGTGCGCAAAAAGGAAAAGCTGGTCGTGGCATTCGGAATGCCCGAACCCGTGGAAAAAACCCTGAGTTGTGACGCGGTGGTCCTGCGTATCAACCAGGCCCGGAAAAACCGCTGGTATGTTGCGGTCCGGTTTACGAACATGGATTCGGAAACCTGTGATGATATCATGGCCTTCTGCTTTGCCGAACAGCGACGCCTGCTGCGGGAGCAGGTGATCACCCGGGATCTTTGAAATCCCGAATCCCGCTTCTCTCCCTGACGTCACCCGTCACCCGTCACCCGTCACCCATCACCCATCACCCATCACCCATTACCCATTACCCATCACCCATCACCTGAATCCCGCCTAAATTTTTCGCCCCTTGTTCCGATAAGAAAGACATGTATGTAAGTGCCCAACCACCACCGATTTTAAGCCTGGCCGTTCCGGCCGAGCTTTCCCTGCACCAGGGAAAGCAAAGCGGGCAGTTAAAGCTGCAGCCCTACCAGATTGTCCAGGCCACGGTACAGGAGGGCGGGCTGGAAAAGGTGGTGCTCAACCTGCGGCAGCAGCAGCTCAGGGCCGAAACCCGGGTGCCGCTGCGCACCGGCCAGAAGCTGAACCTGCAGGTGCTTGCCACCTCTCCCCAGGTGCATTTGAGGATCATGGAGGAGGCAGAGCTCCGGCACCTGTTCCGGCTTTTGCATGCCTTTGGAGAAAATATCCGGCTGGCCTCGGTTCTGCAGCACCTGGAGGCACGAGGGGTCCAGGTGCCCCAAGGATTTACGCATTTGCTGGAATCCGGCCCGGCAAATCTTGACGGCAATTCGCTTTCCCGGCTGTGGGCGGACCTGGGACTCAACCTGGAGGCCCTGCTGGCAGACGGGCAGAAGCCTTCGGCCGAATCCGGGTTGAAGACATTTCTGCTGATGCATGCCGGGCATCTCGCCAGGGAAGGCGCCGGCCCGGAGGAGCCGGCAAGCATGATAGAGCACCTCCGGCTGTTTCAGCTTTGCCGCTACAGGCTGGCCCAGGAAAACGTGGTGTTTCTGCCCCTGCCGTTTGATTTTCTGGAGCAGGGATATCTGCTGGCGGAAAAAGAAGGCCGGGAGCAGGAAGAAGAACCGGAAAACGCATCCGCGGAAAATACCTGGAAGATTAGCCTGAACCTGAAAATGTCCGCGCTGGGCAGCCTGCAGATCCTGCTGTTGTTTGAAGACCGGGAGCTGCGGCTGCGGGTGCTGTGCGAAAGCCGGGATAAGGCGGATGTGATTTCCGCAGCCCTGCCCGGGCTGGCAGATCGCCTGACCGGTGTTGAGCTGGCGGGTTTTTCCGTGGACACCGGCGCGCCGGATCCGGTGATGCACCTTTTGACAAGGCTGGTGCCCGAAGGCGACCATTTTCTGGAGGCTATCGTATGAAGGGCGACCAGCCGGAATCCGGCATCAAAAAGGCCGTGGCCTTGCGCTATGACCGCAAGACAGATGACGCGCCCACAGTGGCGGCATCAGGAAAAGGGGCGGTGGCAGACAGGATCCTGGATGTGGCCCTGGAGGCCGGCATACCGGTCCAGCAGGACCCGGACCTGGTGGAGGTGCTGGCCCGGGTGCCGGTGGGAGATGAAATCCCGGTGGCGCTGTACCAGGCCGTGGCAGAGATTCTGGCGTTTGTGTATGCGTTAAACCGGGAGTCTTCTCATGGGGGACAGACTTGAAGTCTGTCCCCGGAGAAAAGAAGAAACGGGTTGGCCCTTTTTTTGCAAGAAAGGGGGGCGGCGTAAATACGGCAACGCGGTTTAACGGGAAGTACCAGATAAGAAACCAAAAAGGAGAAGCAAATGAGCAAGGCAGTTTTGATCATTGATGATTCCACGACCATGCGCAAGATCGTGAACCGTTCCCTGCGCCAGGCGGGTCTGGAATTTGACACGGTGCTGGAGGCGGGCGACGGCCAGGAGGCGATTGATCTTCTGGCAAACGAAAAACCCGACATCATCCTTTCTGACATTAACATGCCCAACATGGACGGGCTCGAGTTTTTAAAGACCAAGGCGGCGGATGCTTCCATCAAGGACATTCCAGTGGTCATGGTCACCACGGAGGGCGGATCCGAGGACATGGTGGAGCAGTCCATGTCGCTGGGCGCCTCCGGCTGTGTGAAAAAACCCTTTACCCCGGACCAGGTCAACGAGGTGCTCGGCCCGTTGCTGTAATATCATCAAGGAGCGGATACATGGATTTTGCGGAAAAAATCGTGGAAGTGACAAAAGAGATATTCGAAACCATGGTCATGGTGGATGTTACGCCGGGCAGCCCCTTAAACGAGCATGTCTCAAGGTTTGAATGCTCGCTTTCAGCCATGGTCGGATTTGCCGGGTTCAAACAGGGAAACCTCTCCATTCACGCACCGGACAAGGTGGCCCGCGGGCTGACCCAGGATTTTCTCGGCATGGACGTTGAGGAGATCAACGAGGATGTGGAGGATGCCATCGGCGAGCTGGCCAATATGCTGGCCGGATCACTCAAGCCGTTTATATCCGAAAACGGGGGCAAGGTGGAGCTTTCGCTTCCCTCTGTGGTGCACGGCGAGGAATACACGCTGACGGTGGTCAACAAGGCCGACTGGGTGATTGTCCCGTTTACAGTGGCGCACGGGGATTTCCTGGTGGGCCTGGAGTTGAAAAAGCAAGCATGACGCGTTTTTTTGGCGGAGAGTGAATCGGAATGCCGGATTCGAATCCTTTTGAAAAGATCTATCCCGAGGTGCTGGAAAACAGCGCACAGGAAGTGGGCGACCTTGTGGGCGCCGGCCTGGCGGTCTCCGGGCAGGAGAGCCTGCAGGGCACGGCCGCGGATGTTTTCAAAAGCCCGAAAAAGATGTTTGTACTCGCCGGTTTCAAGTTAAAGGGCGAAACAGCGGACCGGGTGCATTTGCTCGTGGATCTCGAGGCGGCAATTGAACTTTCGGGCCGGCTGATCATGCTTCCGGCAGACGAGATCAAGGCGGCCAAAAAGCAGGCAAAGCTTGAAGGCGAACTTCTGGATGCGTGCTCGGAGATTGTCAACATCATTACCGGCACGGTGAACGCGGCCCTGCACGAAGCGTTTGCCAAAAAAAAGCTGCATTTCACCAAGGGCCAGATCCGGGTGTATCCGGCCAAGGCAGACGATGTCCCCCTTTCATCCGGCAGCCTGACGTGTTTTTCCGCAGACCTGGTGCTTGAAGGCAATCAACTGGGGAACTTCCGGTTCTTTTTTCCGCATGAGCTTGTGGTTGAGCCGCAATCCGAATCCGCGTCCGCCGAAGCCGCAGCAGAAAGGCCGGATAAAGCAGAACCGGACCGGGAGGCTTCCGCGGAAGCCGGGCAAAAAGCCGGGGCCCAGGAACCACCGGGCCCGAATCCCGGGGCCGTGGATGCGCTGATGAGCCAGGGCCTTGAAACTGCCCGCGAGGAACTCGAATCCCTGCTCGGGGATGCGGTTTCCTTTACGGACCAGCAGACCGGGCACCGGAAAAAGGTGGATTTGCTGGCAAAAACCCGGGGCAAGCAGGTTTTGACCCGGATCGATGCCTCGGGGCAGACAACCGGCCAGGTTTTTATGCTGCTGCCCCTGAAGGATGCCATTTATTTCGGCGGCGTGCTGCTGATGATGCCTGCAGAATCCATTGCCGAGACCGTCAAGCAGGGAAAGTTCGACGGCGAGGTGGCAGACGCCTTCGGGGAAGTGGCCAATATCTTGGTGGGCGCCTATTCCAATCAGTTTCAGGGCGGCGCGCCGATCCGGCTGAAGCTGAAAAAAAACCGGCTGGAGACCCTGGTGCCCGCCCAGGTGGACACGGAGGGAGACGCGCCTTTTTCCGCCCCGGATTATTACGTGGTATCCGCGCGGGTCCGGATGGGAGAGAAAAACTACGGTCCCCTGGAGCTGCTTTTTCCCCTGGAGCTGCTGGGGCTGAAGCCGCAAACGGCCGATACGGCAGAAGCCGGGCAAAAGGCCCGGCCTGCTGATCAAAGTCAAAATGCGGGCCCGGGACAAAATGTTGACACGGAAGAAAGGCCGCAGGCGGCAAAGCCCCGGGCACGGATTGTCTCCATTGTCGGGGAACCGCCCGAGCAGTTTGAAACCTTTGAAAACAGTGTTGCCGAGGAAGGCCTGGAACTTGCCAGGTTTTCCCTGGACGGGGATTTCAAGCAGGAACTGGGCCGGGAGAACCCCAATTGCGTGTTTCTGTTTTTAAACGGGGTCAATGAGCAGGGCCTGGCCAAGACCATAAAGGTTCGCTCGGTTCTGAAAAAGGACTGTCCCCTGATTGTGGCGGGCGCCGAGTGGACCCGCAGCACGGTGCTTAAGGCCCGTAAATACGGGGCGACCGACATTCTTGCCATGCCTGCGCAAAAGGATGTCATACGCAAAAAATACCGGAAATACCTATAACAGGATCAAAAATGCCGAATCAAACCGAAGCCGTAAAAAGCAGGATCAGGCCCCTTGTGGAAGAGATTGCGGAACAATTCGTAATGGGAGATCTCTCCGAGCCGGATGTGCTGGAGAAACTGGCTGACGGGTTTTCCCGGATCGCCGGAGATCTTGATACCCATTTTCCGCGCTGCGCCAAAGCGGCGCAGGCCGCAGGCGAGCTAATGCGGCCCAACAACGGGGATGTCCCGGAAATTGCAGAAGCCGACCGGCAATCGGTGGAACAGACGTTATCTGCACTGCAGTCCCTGATCAACCGGGATGCGGCCGAATCCGAGCTGGAC
>CAZTHW010000011.1:0-14859 GCA_964613595.1 uncultured Desulfobacteraceae bacterium
CTCGTCTGCATCTTCCTTGTATCTGCGGCAAACTTGAAAATCGCTCAATTTAGGCAAGAGCTTTTCCGGTGGCAACAGCAAGGGAGAAACACCCGTTCCCATCCCGAACACGGAAGTTAAGCCCCTTAGCGCCGATGGTACTGCACGGGTAGCTGTGTGGGAGAGTAGGACGCCGCCGGAATTTTTTCATAAAGCCCCGATGTCCAGCTGCTGGACATCGGGGCTTTTTTGTGTAATCATGGCAGTAAAATCCGAATATCGAAATTCGAAGTCGGTCTCTGCTCTGGCAAAATGCCTTATCGAACACTAAGTGCACGAAGAAGTCACGAAGCGCACGAAGGTCTTTATCAAAATCATAAAACTTCGTGTTCTTCGTGCACTTCGTGGTTTATAATTAATGTTTTCTTCCCGGTGCTCAGGGGCAATATGAATCTTGAGTCCGAAGCTCTTCCCATGGACATTGCATTAAAAAAACAACTCATCGCATATCTCTCCGAATTCGTTTCCGAAAAACGGCTGGCGGGCTTTGAACGGGTGCTGGCCGGGCGGACCCGGTATGTCGCCGTGGCCCTGGAAAACATCTTCCAGCCGCACAACGCCAGTGCCGTGCTTCGAAGCATGGACTGTTTCGGCATCCAGGACGCCCATATCATTGAAAACGAATACGAATACCGGGTCAACCCGGACGTGGCCCTGGGCGCCTCCAAGTGGCTGACGCTGATCCGGTATAATTCCGCCCGGAACAACACCGGGGCTGCCATCGACCACCTGCGCGCAAACGGATACCGCATCGTGGCAACCACACCGCATACCGGCGGCACCCGACTGGACGATTTTGACCTGCATGCCGGCAAGGCTGCCCTGTTTTTCGGAACCGAGCTCGAGGGACTGTCCGATACAATGCTGCAAAACGCGGATGAATTCTTACGGGTACCCATGTACGGCTTTACCGGGAGTTTCAATATTTCCGTGACCGCGGCCATTATCCTTTATGAGTTGTCCCGGAAACTCCGGCAGTCGACTATTGACTGGCATCTGTCCGAAGCGGAAAAAACCGGCCTGCGCCTGGAGTGGCTCAAACAGAGCGTGCGGCATTCGGATCTGCTGATCCGCCGGTATCTTGATGAACCGTCCCTGTCTTCGGAATCCGCCTGAGCAGGCAGGAGAAACTTCGTGATCTTCGCGAGCTTCGTGGTTATGATGCCATCAGAACTTGTGGAATCATTAGGGGGAAGTCCGTGGAATTAATGACCGGCATTACGGTATTGGTGTTTCTGGGCGTGGCAGCCCAGTGGCTGGCCTGGCGCCTGCAGGTGCCTTCGATCATGCTGCTGCTCGTATTCGGCCTGCTGACCGGCCCGGTGACCGGTCTGATGAACCCGGATGCGCTGTTCGGGGATATGCTGCCGGTGCTGGTTTCCCTGGGTGTTGCCGTGATTCTGTTTGAAGGCGGGCTGAGCCTTCGCCTGGAAGAACTCAAGTATACCGGGGACGTGGTTCGCAACCTGATAACCGTGGGCGTGATCGTCACCTGGGTGACCGGCGGCGTGCTGGCCTACTTTCTTTTGGATCTGCCGCTTTTGCTTTGCGCGCTGTTTGCCGCCATTCTCGTGGTCAGCGGCCCTACGGTGATCGGTCCCCTGCTTCGCCACGTGCGGCTGCCGCACAATACCGACGCGGCCCTGGAATGGGAAAGCATCCTGATTGATCCCATCGGCGCACTGCTGGCCGTGCTGGTCTTTGATGTCATTGTAACCAGTTCCTCGCTTGCCGGCGGCACCATGGTCTTTTTCATCGGGATGGTGAAAATGCTGGCAGCGGGCTCGGCCCTTGGGCTGGGCGGGGCTTACGTGTTAACCCGCATGATCAAGCGATTCTGGATCCCGGATTATCTTTACAACCCGTTTTCCCTGGCCCTGGTGCTGGTTGTTTATTCCCTTTCCCATTTTATGGCAGAAGAATCCGGCCTTCTGGCGGTCACGGTCATGGGCATCGTGGTGGGCAACCAGAAGTCCATCGCCCTGCGCGATATCATCGAATTCAAGGAGGATCTGCGGGTCCTGATTATTTCCGTGCTGTTTATCGTTTTGACTGCGCGGCTGGATCTTGCGGATTTGGCTATTATCGATTTTCGGGCGCTGGCCTTTATCATCCTGCTCATCGTGCTGTGCCGCCCGGCAGCGGTGATGCTCTCGGCGATGGGTTCCAAGCTGCATCTGCGGGAAAAGATTTTTATGTCATTCATGGCCCCTCGCGGGATCGTGGCCGCGGCCGTGGCCTCGATTTTCGCCCTGCGGCTGGCCGAAAGCGGCTATCCCATGGCCGATCGCCTGGTGCCGCTGACTTTTTTTGTCATCATTGTCACCGTGTTTTTCTACAGCGCCATTGCTTCCCCCTTGTCCCGGATGCTCAACATTGCCGAACCGCATCCCCGCGGATTCCTGATTGTCGGGGCTCATCTGCTGGCCCGGAAAATCGGCATTGCGCTCCACGATGCGGGCTGCCGGGTCCTGCTGGTGGACAACCAGGCAGCCAATATCAAGGCTGCGCGAATGGCCGGGCTGCCCTGTTCTTACAGCAACGTGTTCACAGATAAAATCAGGCTTTGCGGCATCGGCAGGCTGCTGGCCATGTCTTCCAATGATGAATTAAATGCATTGGCGGTCCTGCATTATCTGAAGATTTTTGACCGGATGGAAGTTTACCAGCTCCCGCCGGACGCAGAGGCGGTCCGCTCCGATGACGTACTGCCCAGGCATCTGCGGGGGCGGTATCTTTTTGATAAGCGGGCCAGCTTTTCTTATCTCTACGGCCGGATTCTGGACCGGGGGGTGGTCAAGACGGTGAAGCTCACGAAAAATTTTACATACGATGATTTTTCGGAGTATTACGAGGGCTCTGATATTCCCCTGTTTGTCATTGACGCGCGGGGCATGGTAAGTCCGGTGACCACGGATGCCTCTTTTGATTTTTCTCCGGGCCAGACCCTGATCGCCATTGTCACGGCAAGGCCGGGTGATCCCGACCCGCCGGCCACGGTCAGCCGACCCCGGCAGCCGGATTATGAATGTAAGAACCCATCGTAGCGCTTTGCTGCGTTCTTACTTTCGGTTGATCATGGCAGCGAGATACCCGGCGCCAAAGCCGTTGTCGATGTTGACCACCGCCACATTCGAACTACAGCTGTTTAGCATGGCAAAAAGCGGGGTGAGGCCGCCAAGGCTGGTCCCGTAGCCGATGCTCGTGGGTACGCCGATGACCGGGCGATTGACAAGCCCCCCGACCACACTGGGAAGCGCGCCTTCCATGCCCGCAGCAACGATGAGAACAGTGGCTCGGTCAATGGCTTCCTTGTGCGCAAAAAGCCGGTGAATCCCGGCCACGCCAACATCATAGACAACCTCCGCGTGGTTGCCCATGGCCTGGGCAGTCAGGTAAGCTTCCTTTGCTACGGGAATATCCGAAGTGCCGGCAGACATCACCAGGATGCTGCCTTTGCCCTGCACCCGGGGCGGGCTTTTTTCCAGTATGAGCATCCTGGCATCTTCATGGTAAACCGTTCCCGGAAAATGTTTTTTCAGGAGCCCGGCCTTTTCAGGACTCACGCGGGTTACCAGGACAATGTTTTCCCGGGGGACCATCTTTTCCATTATGCCTGCGATCTGCTCAGCGGTTTTGCCTTCTCCGAAGATGACTTCCGGGAAACCCTTTCGCAGAGAGCGGTGATGATCGATGTGAGCATATTCGATATCTTCCATGGAAAGATGCCGGAGTTGTTCCATGGCCGAAGATACCGGCATTCGGCCGTTTGCCACGGCTTCCAGGAGTTTTTGCAGATCCTCGGGGTTCATAAGCAGCCAGCCTATTGAATTTCCTGTTCGATGATGTCACCTGACGACCCGCCGGAAGACGATCCGGCTGCACCCTCCGAGCCTTGCTGGCCATTGTTTTTCTGCATGCTTTCCAGGGACCTGAGAATCGCCTCCAGGGACTGGACTTGTTCATTGAGCGATTTGATGCGGTCCTGCATGTTTTGTATCCGGGTTTCAACTTCCTGGTTGCCGGATTGGCGCATTTCCTTGAGCCGGCTTTCGACAGCTTCGGAATCGAGCTGGTTTTCTTCCAGGGTGTTGATACGCCCGGAAAGCTGACCGAGGCGGTTGGTGATTTTTTCCCGTTCCTGCCGGATCTGCGCTATATCCGATGTCACGGACTTGACCTGCCGGATCGTATTTTCCATATCGTTTAGCCGGTTGCTGTTTTCCTTTATTCCGGATGTGGTTTCTCCCAGCTCTGTGCTGATCTCGTCCATCCGTTTTTTAAACCGGGTTTGAACCTCTGCGATATCCATCTGTGCCTGGCTAACCAATTTCTGAAGATTGTCTGCAGTTTCGGTGTTTTTTTTTACCTGTTTTTCAAGTTCCCGAATCCGGTCCCGGATCTTTTCGGTCTGCTTGTTCAGCATCCGGGAAATAGCTTCCATGCGCTCGTCAATTTTTCCGGAAAGGTCCTGGATTTCGCTGTCTCCCGTGGTTTCAATCGCCCGGATGCGGCGGTCTATCTGATAATACCCGAAATACAGCAGTCCCCCCACTGCAAACAGCGTCAGGAGCCCCAAAAAGACGGGTCGCACGGTCGGGCCGCCGCGCCTGGCAGGCGCCTTTGGCTCAGGTTGAGGCGATGGTTCCTCCGGCGGCGTTTCCGGCTCTTCCTCGGGGAAATCGATTCTAAAACCCCTGGGTCCCTGATCTTCTTCCATGTTCCCTACACAAAATGATTTGTTATCGGGTAATCCGGATGATTACAATCATCTGCCTAAATTGAGCGATTTTCAAGTTTGCCGCAGATACAAGGAAGATGCAGGCAAGCTATAGTGGACTATGCGAGACTGCATCTGACGCAGTAGATGCGGCAAAATTGGAAATCCCGGAGGGTCTCAAATTTTAACACCTGAAAATGGCTTACTTCCTTAAAAAAATACAAAATATTGATCCGTGTAAAAATTTGAAACGCTCAATTTAGGATCTGGTTTCGCTGCCTTGCCTGCCTTTATTCCCACTCGATGGTGCCGGGCGGCTTGGAGCTGATATCGTAGACCACCCGGTTGACCCCTTCGACCTCGTTGATGATCCGGTTTGAAATCTTGCCGAGCAGATCGTGGGGCAGCTTTGCCCAGTCCGCGGTCATGGCATCCACGCTGGTGACCGCGCGGATCGCAAGGATATTTTCATATGTGCGCTTATCACCCATCACGCCCACGCTTTTAACAGGCAGAAGCACGGCAAAGGACTGCCACAGTTTCCTGTAATATCCGGCTTCCCGGATTTCTTCAAGCAGGATGGCATCTGCGCGGCGAAGCACCGCCAGTCTTTTTGCCGTAATTTCGCCGATCACACGGATGGCCAGCCCGGGACCGGGAAACGGCTGGCGCCAGACCAGTTTGTCGGGGAGTCCCAGGGTTTTGCCAAGATCCCGGACCTCGTCCTTGAACAAAAACTTGAGCGGCTCGATGAGCTTGAGCTTCATTTTTTCCGGCAGTCCGCCAACGTTGTGATGGGACTTGATAATCGCGGTGGGACCGCCGAATGCGGACTGGGATTCAATGATGTCGGGATACAGGGTGCCCTGGGCGAGAAAGTCGGCGTTTTCAATTTTCTGCGCCTCGGCCTCAAAGACGTCCATGAAGATTTTTCCGATGATCTTGCGCTTTTCCTCCGGATCCGTGACCCCTTGGAGTGCGTGGATGAACCGGTCTGCCGCATCCACGTAGTCGATGTTCATCTTCAGGTGCTGTGTGAAAATGTTTTTCAGGCGAACTCCCTCGTTTTGGCGCAGCAGTCCGTTATCCACAAATATACAGGTAAGTTGATTGCCGATGGCCTGGTGAATCAGCATGGCGGTGACAGACGAATCCACGCCGCCGGAAAGCCCCAGGATGACCTGTTTGTCGCCTACGGAATTGCGGATTTCGGAAATCGCCTCTTCTGCAAATGCCTTCATGGTCCACTCACCACGGCAGCCGCAAACGGAAAACAGGAAGTTTTTGAGCATCTGCTTGCCTTTTGGCGTGTGCTCGACTTCCGGGTGAAACTGCAGGCCGTAAAATCCCCGGGCCGGGTCCCCGGCCGCAGCCATGGGCGTGTTTTCCGTGGTGGCCGTGACCTCGAAGCCTTGGGGAAGGCCTGTGATGGAATCGCCGTGGCTCATCCAGCACTGGGTGCCCTGGCCGACACCGGAAAGAAGCGCGTCCGCCTTTTGGATCTGCAAACGGGCAAACCCGTATTCCCGTTTTTCTGCGCCGGAAACCGTGCCGCCCAGGGCATCGACCATGAACTGCATGCCGTAGCAGATGCCCAGCACCGGCACGCCGAGGTCAAAAATCGCCGGGGTCGCCCTGGGGCTGTCTTCTTCGTATATGCTGGCCGGACCGCCCGACAGGATAATCCCTTCGGGGTGAAGGGACTTGAGACGTTCGATGCTGATGTCCGGGGGCTCGATCTGGCAGTAAACTTTTTGTTCCCGCACGCGCCGGGCAATGAGCTGGTTGTACTGGGAGCCGAAATCGATGACGACGATCATGTTTTCCTCGGATCTGGCGGTGGTTTGGGAGCCCGTCAGGCAATGGATGCAGGCCCGTGCAAATCATTTGATTAAACAAAATGAATATGTTAAAGCAGGCCGAAAATGTCAACGGGAATTTTGCAAAACCTGCGGAAAACGGAGATTTTTGCATGATCATCCAGGTATATGAAATCCAAGCGCCCTGCGAAGCCGAAAAGATGATCTCCCTGGGCGTGGATCACGTCGGCAGCGTGATCATGGAAGCCCGCGGCAGCCGGCAGCTAAGAGATACCATTCGACTGGTGGCGGAATCCGGTGCCAAAAGCAGCTTGATTCCATTGTTTTCGGATATAGATCAAATCAGCGCGGTCCTGGATGAATACCGGCCGGATATCGTTCATTTCTGCCAGGACGTTTTCAATGAGACAGAAGACTGGGCCACGCGCTGCGGCCGGCTGATATCCATGCAGGCCACGGTAAAGGAACGGTTCCCGGAAATCGCCGTGATGCGATCCATTCCCGTACCGCCGCCCGGTCCGGCCGATCATCTGCCGATTACGGAAGTGGCGGGTCATTTTGAGCTGCTGACAGATTACTTTCTCATTGACACCTTGTTAATGGCGGGGGATACGATTGCCGGGCAGCCGGAAAGCGGGTATGTGGGAATCACCGGAAAAACCTGCGACTGGCGGGTGGCCGCCCAACTGGTGAACCAGAGCAATATCCCGGTGATTCTGGCCGGCGGGCTTTCGCCGGACAATGTCCATGACGCGGTGCTTGCAGTTCGGCCGGCCGGCGTGGATTCCTGCACCCTGACCAATGCAGCCGATGAGACCGGGGCGTTTATCCGGTTTCAAAAGGATCCGGATAAAGTATCAAACTTTGTGTCAGAAGCTAGGCGGGCATCCCGGGAGATGCGGAATCTTTAACCACGAAGATCACGAAGAACTCGAAGTGGAGTTTGACAAATTATCCGAACAGGTTATCGGCTGTGCCCTTGATGTTCACAGGCATCTCGGTCCGGGATTGCTTGAATCCACATATGAGCAGTGCTTGGCCCATGAATTGTCCCTTAACCGGATCAGCTTCAAACTTCAGCATCCACTCCCGGTGCATTATAAGGGCATCACGCTCAATTGTGGATACCGAGTGGATATACTGGTAGAAGATGTATTAGTGATAGAATTAAAGAGCGTTGAAGAAATAACTGCGGTGCACGAAGCGCAACTGTTGACGTATATGAAATTATCCCAAGTCCAAATCGGACTGTTAATCAATTTTAACGTCAGGTTGCTGAGAAACGGGATAAGACGTTTTGTTTTATAAATTTTAATATCTTCGTGTGCTTCGTGCGCTTCGTGGTTAAAAACAACACGAAAAACAGTGAATAAAGAATACACAGGAGAAGCGCAACCATGTATGAAAGCGGTGATCTGAAAAAGGGACTGAAGATCGAGATCGACGGCGACCCTTACGAAATCGTGGGCTTTGAATTCGTCAAGCCCGGCAAGGGACAGGCCCTGTACAAGTGCAAGCTCAAAAACATGATTACCGGGGCGCAGTTTGACAAGACCTACCGATCCGGGGAAAAGATCAACAAGGCGGATCTCGAAGAGCAGGAAATGGAATACCTGTATACCGACGGGGAGCATTATTACTTTATGAACACCTCCACCTACGAGCAGGAATCCATGTCTGCCGGGCAGCTCGGCGAATCCGTCAAGTTCCTCAAGGAAAATACGGTCTGCGACGTGCTGCTTTTCCAGGGACGACCCATCGGCATTTCCCTGCCCAACTTTATTGAGATGAAGGTGGTGCGCGCCGATCCCTGGGTCAAGGGCGATACCGCCTCGGGCAGCTACAAGCCCGTCGAGCTGGAAACCGGCCTGGAGATCCAGGTGCCCCCGTTTATCGAGGAGGGCCAGAAAATCCGGATTGACACTCGCACCGGGCAGTACGTAGAGCGCATTAAAGAGTAATTACCTCCCTGTTGGATTTTTTCTTGACAGCGCAATTTTTATTTTGATAATGAGTGAATCTTCATTCATTGAATGAGCATTCATTCAATTATTGCATTTGATTTAAAACAACGAGGACATGTTATCAGCCGGCAAAACAAAATAAATATGGATCAATCCAGCGTTAAATACAACCAGATCCTCAATGCCGCGATCAAGGTGTTTGCAGACCAGGGTTTCCACCAGGCGACCATCTCCCAGGTTGCCCGGGAGGCCGGGGTGGCAGATGGGACGATTTATCTGTATTTCAAAAACAAGGCCGATATCCTGTCCAATTTTTTCAGCTACAAGACCCGCCTGGTGTTTGACCGGTTCCGGCATGCGGTGGACCAGGCCGAAAACGCAGAGGACAAGCTCAAGAGCTTAATCGCGCTGCATCTGGCAGAGTTCCAGCGTGACCGGAACATGGCCGTGGTCTTCCAGCGGGAAACCCTGCTGGCCCGGTATATGGACGAAGAAAGCATTCGGGAGATCACCAAGACCTATATGGATCTGCTCGAAGAGATCCTCCGGCAGGGCCAGGCAGAAGGCAGCATCCGCGGCCAGCTTCCCATCGGCCTGGCCAAGCGTTTCATTCTGGGCGCGGTCAACGAGGTGATCAACACGTGGATTGTCACGGGTGAGGACAAGGATCTGGCCGCAATGGCCGCTCCGCTGGTGGATCTTTATTTCAAGGGCATCGGTGCAAAAAATTCCGGGTAGGCACGGCAATGCAAGCCGGCCGCTTTCCGGATCGTGCCGGATTTCGGATTCGTAAAGGTCTTCATCATAATTATATATAAACATACCATCGCAGTTTTTGGCAAAGAAAGGGAGAAAGACTTATGGCACAGCAAATTTCGGATCGCCGGGACATTGATTTTGTCCTGCATGAACAGTTGAAAGTCGGGGACTTCAGCAAGCACGAAAAGTATGCGGAGTTTAACAAGAAAACCGTTGACTTGATTGTTAACGAAGCGCGCAATCTGGCGGTCAAGGAGATTCTGCCCACCCGCAAGGAGGGCGACCGGGATGGCTGCAAGTTTGACAAGGGAACGGTCACAACACCGGAGATATTCAAGCGACCCTTTAAGCTGCTTAAGGAAGGCGAATGGGTGGCCATGACCGAGGACCCGGACTGGGGCGGCCAGGGCATGCCCAGAAGCGTTTCCATGGCAGCGGCCGAATACTTCAACGGCGCCAATTATTCATTTATGATGTATGCGGGTCTGACCCACGGCGCAGGCCGGCTGGTGGAGACATTCGGCACGGATCGTCAGAAAAATCTTTTTCTGAAAAACATGTATACCGGTAAATGGACCGGTACCATGCTGCTGACTGAGCCGGTGGCCGGATCCGACGTGGGCCGTCTGGAAACCAAGGCCGTGCCCCAGGGCGACGGCACATACAAGATTACCGGCCAGAAGATCTTCATCTCCAGCGGGGAACACGATCTTGCCGAAAACATAGTTCATCCGGTGCTGGCCCGCATCGAGGGGGCTCCTGCAGGCACCAAGGGGATTTCGCTGTTTCTGGTTCCCAAGTACCGGGTCAAAGAAGACGGGAGCCTCGGGGACTTCAACGATGTCAACTGCGTGGGTATTGAAGAAAAGATGGGGATTCACGGCAATGCCACCGCGACGTTGAGCCTCGGGGACAAGGACAACTGCGTCGGCGAGCTGCTCGGCGAGGAAAACAAGGGCATGCGTGCCATGTTCCTGATGATGAACGAAGCCCGCCTGCTTGTGGGCATGCAGGGATTTGCCACCGCCACGGCATCCTATATCGAGGCGGTCAATTACGCCAAGGAGCGCATTCAGGGCCGGCATCTGACAAAAATGCTTGAAAAGGACGCCCCTGCGGTGCCCATTATCCAGCACCCGGATGTGCGCCGCATGCTTATGAACATGAAGGCTTACGTGGAAGGCATGCGCAGTCTGCTCTACTATACCGCGTGGCTCGAGGACAGGGCCGAGACCATTGACGACGAAGAAGAAAAAGAAAAATGCCACGGCCTTATCGACCTGCTCATCCCCATTGCCAAGGGATATGTCACGGACCGGGCCTTTGACGTCTGCAATTACGGCATGCAGGTTTTCGGCGGATACGGCTATACAAATGAATATCCCCAGGAACAGCTGATGCGTGACTGCCGGATCACCCAGATCTATGAGGGCACCAACGGCATCCAGGCCATGGATCTGATGGGCCGGAAGCTGGGCATGAAAAAGGGCAAGCTGGTCATGGACCTCATGGGCGAGGTCAATGCCACCATCAGCAATGCCAAGGCCCAGGAAAAGGTCAAGCCCTATGCAGAGCGCCTGGAAGAGGCGCTGAACAAGCTGGGCGAGGCGGCCATGCACCTGGGCAAATCCGCCATGTCGGACAAACTCATGCAAGCATTCGGGTACGCCTATCCGTTCATGGAGGTTTGCGGTGATGTGGTTATGGCCTGGATGCTGGTGTGGCGCGCCTCCATTGCGGAACAGGCGCTGGAAAAGGCCAAGAAGAAGGATGTGCCCTTCTACGAGGGCCAGATCAAGAGCGCCCAGTTTTTCTGCAATACCGTGCTGCCCACCACCCTGGGCAAGCTCAATGCCATTCTGGCCACTGACGGAGCAGCCGTGGAAATCGAGGAAGCCTCCTTTATCGGGTAAGGCCGCGGCCCGGAAGATGCGGGGCGGATACGCGCCGGAAACGGCAGGGGGGCTTCAATATGCAAGCCCCCCAATTTTTTGGCGCGGGAGATTTTTCTTGACTCAGGATGATTTCTTAACTAATGATGGTTATTCGTCCATTCACAATATATCAAGTGGTTTATCGAGCAGGGGGGCTGTGATCGAAAATATTAAGCAAATGCTCGAAATTACAAGACGAAAGGAGCGAGGCACGATATCATGGAACATGCGCTGATTTCACCTGCGGCATATACAATATTCGGCATCCCCACGGTCATTTTTTCCGTGCTGATCCCGATTGTAGCGGTTGCCCTTTTTGCCTATATTATCGCAAAGAGACTCGCCCCGCTGGTCAAGGCAAGGCCGGATGAACGCTTTGACCGGCCCGACAAGCGGATTTTCGATGTCCTCAAAATCTGGCTGGCGCAATGGCGGCATCCGCGTTACATGACAGCCGGCGTGATTCACATTGTTATCTTTTTCGGCTTTCTCATTCTCAGCATCCGATCCAGTGAAATGGTGATTAAGGGGATCTCCGAGGGTTTTGTTTTTCCGGGTTTAAACTCCTGGCTTGGCGATGTTTATTACACCCTGAAGGATTACGCGGCAACCGCGGTCTTTATTGCCGTTGTGGCCGCTTTTGTTCGCCGCGTCTGGTTTAAGCCGGCGCGCTACGCCTACCCGGAATCCTATGGCGAGGATCATACATGGGAAGCCTTGCTGGTGCTCGGATTTATTGCCATCCTGATGGTTTCCGAGAGCCTTTACGAGGGTGCGGCCGTGGCCGCTCAGCTTCAGGCCGGTATGACACCGGATTTCCTGGCACCGCTGACGCTGGGCTGGCTTTTCAAGCTGATGCTTGCAGATGCCGCCCGGGCAACAATGCAAAGCCTCCATATCTGGTCTTATTACATTCATGATATTATCTTTTTTACGTTTTTGTGTTTCCTGCCGATAGGCAAGCACTTCCATGTGCTCACCTCGATTTTCAACGTCTATTTCATGCGCCTGGAGAGGGGCAATATCCGGCCGGTTCGCTACGGCGTGGACGAAGAAGCCCTGGACGATCTTGAATCATTCGGCGTCAAGCGGTTCGAGGATTTTACCTGGAAGGATATCCTGGATTTTTACACCTGTGCGGACTGCGGGCGCTGTTCGGACAACTGCCCGGCCAACACCGTGGGCCGGCCGCTTTCGCCCCGGTTTATTTCGCTCAAGGGCAGGGACTATGCATTTGAGCATTATCCGATTTTCGGGCCGTTTATCAAGACCGATGACAACATCATGGGCAAGATTTATTCCGAGGATGAGATCTGGTCCTGTACCACCTGCGGCGCCTGCGAACAGGAGTGCCCGCTTGGGATTGAATATATCAACAAGATCGTGGATATGCGCCGGGGGATGGTTGATGACGGCAACGTGCCCCAGTCTCTGCAAAAACCCCTGCAATCACTGGAAAAACGGGGCAATCCCTACGGCAAGATGGAAAAGAAACGCGCTGAATGGTCCAAGGCGCTTGCCGAGGAATTCGAGGTCAAGGTGCTCGAGAAGAAGGGGACCACTGCCGATACCCTGTATTTTGTAGACAGCGTGACCTCGTATGACGAGCGGATGCAGTCTGTGGCCCAGGCTACAGCCCGGATTCTGCACGGTGCCGGAATCGATTTCGGCGTGCTGGGCAAAAATGAAAAGGACAGCGGCAACGAGGTCCGGCGATTCGGCGAGGAGATGCTCTACCAGGAACTCAAGAACAATAACACCGAGGCTATCGTCAATTCCGGGGCAAAGCGGATTGTCACAGCCGATCCCCACGCGTTTAACGTAATCAAAAACGACTACAACAGCCCGGATCTGCCGCCGGTGGAGCACATTTCCCAGTTTCTGCAAAACAACATCAGCAACGGCAAAATTCAGTTAAGCGGCCTGGATGAGGAGGGGCGCCAGAAGGTATTTACATATCATGATCCCTGCTATCTCGGCCGGCACAATGACCTGTATGATGCTCCCCGGGCGGTCCTCGATGCCATCGGCGGCCTGAACCGGGTCGAGATGACCAGGAGCCGCGATCGTTCCTTTTGCTGCAGCGGCGGCGGCCTGATGCTGTTTTACGAGCCCGAGGAAGACGAGCGCATGGGCGTGCGCCGGGTGAAAATGGCCCGGGAAGCGGGTGCAACCGTGATCGTCACGGCCTGCCCCTTCTGCCTGACCAATATTGAAGATGGCATCAAGGTGGCCGGCCTGGAGGGCCAGATGGAAGTGATTGATCTGTGTGAACTTGTCACACAGCAAATGAGACGTTAACAAACAGGTAAGTGGGAGGAACATATGGAAATTTTAGTATGTGTCAAGCGCGTTCCCGATACCGCAGAAAACGAGATCGAGATCAACAGCGAGGGCAATGACATTGAAAGAGACGATCTGGTTTACTCGGTAAATGAATGGGACAACTACGCAGTGGAAGAAGCCATTCAAATGGTGAACAAGCACGGCGGTTCCGTGACGGTCGTTACCGTGGGTGACGAGGAATCCGAAGAGGTCCTGCGCCGGGAAATGGCCATGGGCGCAGAAAGCGGTCTCCTGCTCACAGACGATGCATTTGAGGGTTCTGACGGCAAAGGTATTGCCGCGATTCTGAAGGCCGCCGTGGAAAAGGGCAATTATGACCTGATCATGACCGGCGCCCAGGCAGACGAGGGCTACGCCCAGGTGGGCGGCATGCTGGCTGCGATGCTGGACTACCCTTACGCCTCGCTGGTCAATATGATCGAGGTCGGTGACGGCAAGCTCAAGGTCGGCCGGGAAATCGAGGGCGGCAACATGGAGGTCAACGAGATCGAGCTGCCCTGCGTGCTTTCCATCCAGACGGGCATTAATGAGCCCCGTTATGTGGGAATTCGGGGGATTCGCAAGGTTGCCTCCGTGGATATCCCGACGCTGGGCGCCTCTGACCTGGGCCTGGATGCCGGCTCCGTGGGCGAGGGCGCAGCCAAGGTCAAGCGGATTGACTACTTCGTCCCGGAAATGGGCGAAGGCGCCGAGATGCTTGAGGGCAGCACCGAAGAGATCATCGACAAACTCATTGAACTCTTAAAGTCCAAAGGAGGGATAAAGTAATGGCCCAAATTTTTGCATATATCCTGCATTCCGACGGTGTACTCGATGATTCGGCCCTGGAACTGCTGGCTGCAGCCAAGAAGATCGATGACAGCGCAGAGGTAACCGCAATCGTTACCGGCAAGGGCATTGACGATGCCTGCAGCAAGGCGGCCGAATCCTTCAAGAGCGTATGGAAAATCGACAATGACGCACTTTCCTATCCCAACGCGGAAGTGGTGAGAAAAGCGTTGCTGTCCCTGCTGCCGGCAGACGGCATCGTGCTGCTGGCGCATGATACGTTCGGCATGGACCTGGGACCGGGCCTTTCAATTAAGCTCGATTCCGCATTCGCGGCTGACGTGGTGGATATCGAAGGCGTGGAGGGAAGCACTCTGAAGACCATCCGGCAGGAGTTTACCGGCCAGGTCAACACGCACGTGCATTGTGACATTTCCGCCGGCGCGGTCATCAACATCCGGCCCGGCGTGTTCCAGGCCGCAGAAGGCCAGGCCGGCGAGGTGGTGGAC
>CAZTHW010000011.1:14869-22089 GCA_964613595.1 uncultured Desulfobacteraceae bacterium
TTTCGACCAAGCGCAAATTCATCGAGATCCAGGAAGCCGAGGCCGGCGAAGTCGATATCACCAAATCAGACGTGCTGGTTTCCGTTGGCCGCGGCATCGAAGACGAGGACAACCTGGAAATGGCATTCGAGCTGGCCGAGGCCATGGGCGCAGACGTGTCCTGTTCGCGGCCTATCGTGGACGCCAAGTGGCTGGAAAAGGCCCGCCAGGTGGGTACTTCCGGCAAGACCGTCAAGCCCAAGGTCTACATGGCCATGGGTATCAGCGGTTCGTTCCAGCACATGGGCGGCGTCAAGGGCAATCCCTTTATCGTGGCCGTCAACAAGAATCCCAAGGCCCCGATTTTCCAGGTGGCCGATGTTGGCGTGGAAGCCGATATTCTGGAGTTCATCCCTGAGCTTACCGAGAAGATCAAGGAACTGTAAGCTGAATCGAGCGTTTCAACTTTTTACAATGATGCCCCGCATAGTTCACTATAGCGGGGCATCATCTTCCTTTTCGGTGTAAGAAACGCTCCTGCTATTGGACCTCGTAGAATTTCCGAATGTAATCCTTGATCATCCGCCTGGCGGAAAATTTCGGAGCATTGGTCTTGATGGTTTCCTTCATGACACGCACCCAGCCGTGCGGTGTGCCGTTTTCACCGGCCCGGTAATACAGCGGGATGATCTCTTTTTCCAGCAGTTCGTAAAGCGCCCCGGCATCCTCGCCGTCGCGCTCTGCAATTTCGTCCTCGGATCCGAATCGCCACCCGTTTTTGACAGTCTGATCCCTGTCGCCGTTCTTTTCCTGATAACCCTCAAGCCACCACCCGTCTGGTGTGCTCAGGTGGGGCACGCCGTTTAGCGCGGCCTTCATGCCGCTTGTGCCGCTTGCCTCCATTGGCGGGGCCGGATTGTTTAACCAGACATCCACGCCGTGGGTGAGGTACTGGGCCAGCATCTCATTGTAGTTTTCCACAAACGCGACTCTTCCGGCAGTTTCCGGATTTCGGGCCAGTTCGAAGATTTTGTGAATCAGTTCATGCCCCCGGGCGTCGTCGGGATGGGACTTGCCTGCGAAAATGAGCTGGATCGGCCGCCAGGGATCGTTTAACATTTTTTTGAGCCGTTCCAGATCCCTGAAAATCAGATCCGGCCGCTTGTAGGGGGTAAATCTGCGGGCAAATCCCAGGGTCAGCACGGAAGGATCCAGCATTATCCCCATGGCCGTAATCTGGGATGGGTGGGCCTGGCCGGATTCCCATCGGTTCCGCGCCTTGTGGCGGATGTAATTGATGAGCTTGAGTTTTAACCAATAATGCGTCTGCCACAACTCGCGGTTCGGGATTTCCTCGATAAACTCCCAAATGGCCGGAAAGTCGTGGGTATTGAGCCAGCCCTCGCCGAAATACTTGTTAAACAGCAGCCGCATCTTGGGCTCCAGCCAGCTCGGCAGGTGGACCCCGTTTGTGACATGATCAATGGGCACCTGGTCCTCGGTGAGATCCGGCCACATGCAGCGCCACATGCGCCGGCTCACACTGCCGTGGCGCCGGCTCACCCCGTTGGCCTTTCCGGAAAGTTTCAGTGCCAGGGCTGTCATGTTAAAGCCCGCCTCCGGCTTATCCGGATGACGGCCCAGATCGAAAAAGCCTTCTCTGTCCAGGCCCAGCCGGGGCCAGTAGGATTCAAAGTATTTTTCGATCATTTCAAAAGAAAACACGTCGTGCCCGGCCGGTACCGGTGTGTGCGTGGTAAACAGGCTCATTTCCCGCAGCTGCTGCCGGGCCTGCTCAAAGTCGGCCCCGTTTTCCACGAGTTCGCGTACCTTTTCCAGCAGGGCAAAGGCCGCATGCCCCTCGTTTAAATGCAGCATCCGGAAGTCCAGGTCGAGTGCCCTGAGTACCCGGTATCCGCCGATGCCCAGCACGATTTCCTGCCGCAGGCGTTTTTCCGGGTCACTGGTGTAGAGCCGCTGGGAAATGGACCGGAGTTCGGGGTCGTTTTCTTCCATGTTGGTATCCATGAGAAACAGGCTCACCCGGCCCACCGGCACCTTCCATATGCCGAGCTGCAGCGGCATGTGATTGATATGCGATACCGGCACGCGAAGCTGTCCGCCTTCTGCGGTGTGGACCGGGTTGATGGAAGCGGCCGACTTGTCGACTTCCTGGGTATAATTTTCCTGCCAGCCGTCCTGCTTGATGACCTGGTAGAGATATCCTGCCGGATACATGAATCCCAACGCAACCAGCGGAACACCCATGTCGCTGCATTCCTTGAGATGGTCTCCGGCAAGAAATCCCAGGCCGCCGGCGTAAAAGGGCAGGGAATGATGCAGGCCGTATTCAGCGGAAAAGTATGCCACGCAGCCCGCGTTTTCTTCCGGTCCGAGCGGCGCCTCTCTTAAATACCTGTTGAAGTGATACATCACCAGGTCATAATGGCGCATGTAGTTGGGATCGCGGGTGGCCTTTTTCAGAATGTCTTCCGGCAGGTTTCGCAGCATCAGGTCCGGGTTGTGGCCGCTTTCTTTCCATGCCTGGCGGTCGAGCATCTTAAAAAGCATCCGGGCCTGCGGGTTCCAGCTCCACCACAGGTTTTCGGCCAGGTCCTCCAGGCCCTTTAATTGTTCCGGCAGATGAGGAAAGTTTTGAGTATCCGGGGTTTGCACGTCCAATGGCAACTCCTTGCGGCCCGCCCGGCCGGCCGGGCCGAATGCAAGTAAGGGTTAAAGTTTTTCGGGATCGCAGAGGTACTCGGCGCTTTTGGCCGCCCGCCCGCAGTTTCTGCAGACAAACTGCGCATCACGTACATACTGCTTGTAATTCTCGAGATTGTTTTTCACGTACCCGATGGCACTGGCCACGCACAGGTGTGATTCATGGCCGTAATGCATGTCCGGAATTTCAAAGGGTAGTGGGAATATGTCTTTTGCCATGGTCTGCTCCTTTCGTTTGAAGGGTTGGCCTGTTTTTCAACGATTTCTTATTTCAAAACATAGGCCTGGCAGAAAAAAAGTCAAATCCCCTGCCGGTGCCGTCGTCCAAAACAATTTTGAAAGGGTGTGTTTAAACCACGAAGCGCACGAAGCACACGATGAAGAATTTCTTTAAAAAAATATACCTTCGTGGGCTTCGTGACTTGTCTTCGCGTTCTTCGTGGTTCTACAAGTGCGTTTGTTTACGATTTTTGCTTTGGTTTGAATCGGCGAACCCGAGAGATCAATTGTTTCTGTGTTTCGCCATGCGTATCCCCGCCGTAGCGCACCCGGATGTAGAGATCCGTGATGGTCTTGACTTCTTCCCGGAGATCCGGGCGTCGGTCTGCGACAAATGCGGCATAATCCTTCGGCCCCATGCCCGCGGGCCGGGCCGGGCCTGCGCGGGCCAGTTTCCTGCAGAATTTTTCATAATATTTTGACACCGGGTCCTTTTGCACGCGGGGCCGGCGGAATTGCATTACCGCATACAGGCCGGTAATGCCGGCGACCAGGCCCAGGCCGAAAAGCAACGCGGCAGACATGCCCTTCCAGGATCGCCAGTAAATGCCGAGCCTTTCGAGCAGAGCCTGCTGTTCTTCCCGGGAATATCCGTGAAACCAGGCTTCCCATTGTACGGACAGCGCGTCCCACCCCCATTGCAACTGCTCGATAAGCGACTGAACCGGTCCCAGGTACTTGCCGGCAAATCCGCCGGACAGTTCTCCCGGCAAAAGCGCCCCTTCTGCACCCTGGTCCAGGCGGGAAGGCGCCACTGAAAGGGTCGGATCCACCCGGGTCCATCCGGTTTCCGGATACCAGACCTCCACCCACGCATGGGCGTCAGACTGTCGGATGACCATGTAGCTGGCATAGGGATTCCGCTGGCCGCCCAGGTATCCGCCCACAATCCGTGCCGGAACCCCGGCCGCCCGCATCAGATAGGCAAACGCGGAAGCATAATGCTCACAATAACCCCGCCTGGATTCAAACAGAAACGTGTCTATGGGGTCATCCCCCAGCAGCGGCGGATTCAGTGTATAGACAAATTCGCCGTCTTCGAGGTATTTCAGCCCCCGGTTCACGATCTGTGAAGCATTTTCTGCCCCCTTGGCCAGTTGGGCGGCCAGTTTCCGGGTGCGCGGATTGCCTTCTTTGGGAAGTCTTCGCGCCGCATCCACGCCCCAGTCAGAGGTTCCGGGTTTCTGCCCGGGATAGGAGAGCATTTCATATCTGCGCTTGCGGGATATGGTGCGCCGGGATTGAATGGTAAAATCCCGGTAAAAAGTGCTCCATCTGGTGGGCGCCCGTGCCGGCACATCCAGGGCAAAGATCCATTGGTCGTTGTGGGGTTCAATGGAGATGGTATAGTCCACCGGGTTTTGGCCCTGGAGCGGTTCGTTGCGCTTTGGCACCCGTTCGGGCCTGTGCCAGCTGCCGTTTTCCAGCCGGGAAAAAACCACGCCGCGCCAGTAAAGCTGACCCGGCGGCGGGATCCGGCCTTTGAATTCAGCCCGGAATGCCGCCGCGTCGTTTTTTACCAGACTGGAAATACTGCCCGGCGAAAGCTGCCCGGAAAAACCGCTCCGTGCCTGCCCGGCCTGGCGCATACCGAACAGGCTGCCATGCATGCGGGGAAACAGCAGAAACAGGATGATCATAAGGGGGATGGCCTGCCCCAGAAGGATTCCTGCCCGCTTCAGGCCGGCCCGGTATCCGCCGTAAGGATTGTTGATGCGCACAAGGGCCGCCGTTGTCACCAGCACGGAAAAGAACATGTACAGGGTGATGGTAAAGGTTTCGGTCTGCAGCAGACTGCTGATGATAATGAAGTAGGCGATAAACACCGTGATCATCCGGTCCCGGTGCGTGCTGCTTTCAAAAGGCTTCAGCGCGGCCATGACCGCCAGCAGCCCGATGTATGCTTCCGGCCCGGGGCGGGTACTGTAAGTGGCCAGAAGCCCGGCAATTCCGATAAGTGCCAGTACGATTCGTACCGGCCGGTTGGGCCTGGGCCAGCCAAAGCGCAGTGAGGCCAGCAGGTAACCCCACAGGCCGGTACACCAGGCGACGATCCACAGCGGCAGCTGCAGCGCGTGGGGAAATAAGGCAACAATGAGCGCCGCGGCCAGGGCGGGTATATATTTGCGTTCTTCGCTCATATCCCTTTTTCTTTTTTGCCGGATAAGGCCAGGGCTTTCAAACACCGGTGCTTGTGCTGCTGTCCCCGCCCCGGCGGAATAAAGGTTTCCGGAAGCCGGAGCCCGTATTCGATGTTGGTGCGCGCGGCCTTGGTAATCAGGTCGCACAGGCGCGAAAGCCTTTTTTCCGCGTCATCGGATTTGATCGCGTCATAGTCGAAAATCAGGATGGTTCGGCCGCGGCCGCCGAATTCCTTGGTAAACAGCCCCTGCCCCCGGGAAAAGGTTTTCCATGAAATCCGGCGTACCGGATCTCCGGGCTGATAGGTTTTCATACCCATGAAATCGTCTGTTCCGTCAAGGATTCCGGATCCTTCGGCTTTTGCGCCGTCTGCGGTGCCTTCATGCGCCTGGAACGGGCCGGCCCGGGGCTCGGGGTAAACCACGCAGGAAAGTTCCATCCGGAGGGTGCACCAGGTATAAAACAGGCCCAGGGGAAAGCGGGTGTACACGCTGACCGGACCGGCCCTGAAAACGCCCCGCTGCCGGGTCGCGGCCCGGACCGGAATCCGGGTTACAGCCCCGGCGGCCACATCCTCGGTGGTCTGGTGCGTCTTTTCAATGGAAAAAACCAGTGCCCGGCGCAGGACGTTTTCCGAGTATACCAGAAAATCAAAAACCGCGGTTTCCCCGGCAAATACCGGTTTGGCAGAAACCGAAATCACCCTGAGCCCGACCAGGTTGCGGTGGGTGTGCAGCATGGAAACCAGGGACATGGCCCCCAGCAGAAAAACCAGCAAAAAGCCCAGGTTGTTGTTGTAGTTGATGGAACCCACGAGCATGGCAAGCAGTGCGAAAAAAAACAGCATGCCGTGGCGGGTGGGCAGCATATAGGTCCTGTGGCGGGTTACGGTGACCGGCAGGCTCACCGGGCTTTTGCGTCCGG
Source organism: uncultured Desulfobacteraceae bacterium (assembly GCA_964613595.1). GTDB lineage: Bacteria > Desulfobacterota > Desulfobacteria > Desulfobacterales > Desulfosalsimonadaceae > Desulfosalsimonas. Next base: position 20,918 of record CAZTHW010000011.1, read on the forward strand.
GCTTTTTTTTCGGCGCGACCGTGTTTTTCAAAGCGGTACCGGGATTTCTGAAAAAATGTCCATCAGTTGTTTTCTGGGAATTTCCATGCGGTCTTCCGCCGATCGGAGGCGGTGGCCAACGACCCAGGGCAGCACCTGCTGGAGATCTTCGGGAATGGTATAATCCCGTCCGTGCAGAAAGGCCCAGGAGCGGGCCGCCCGGGACAGGGCAAGGCCGGCGCGCGGGGAAAGTCCCACGTGAAAATGGTTGGCGGTCCGGGTGAAATGAAGGATTTCCTGCAGGTAGCCCACAAACGCATCCGAGGTGTGCACGGAATCGATTTTTTTCTGAATCTCGCAGACCTCGCCGTCCTGCATGCAGGCCGTCATTTCTTCGAGGATCATCTGGGGGTCCCGTCCCTGCAGGATCTTTTTTTCCGCCGACCGGCCGGGATAACCGAGTTCGATACGCATGAGAAACCGGTCCATCTGGGATTCGGGCAGGGGGAAGGTCCCGGCGTATTCCAGGGGGTTCTGGGTGGCGATTACGAAAAACGGCTGTTCCAGGCTCCGGGTTTTGCCTTCAAACGTGACCTGGCCTTCTTCCATGGCCTCGAGCAATGCGCTCTGGGTCTTGGGCGTGGCGCGGTTGATTTCGTCTGCCAGCAGCACCTGGGTGAAAAGCGGGCCGCGGTGGAAATGAAACGCGCCGGTTTGCTGATCAAATATGGAAACGCCCAGGATGTCTCCCGGGAGCATGTCGCTGGTAAACTGCAGCCGCTGGAACTGCAGGCCCAGGCATTTGGCCAGTACCTTGGCCAGTGTTGTTTTGCCGATTCCCGGCAAATCTTCGATCAGCAGGTGCCCCCTGGCAAAAAGACACGTCAGGGCCAGGCGCACCTGGGATTCCTTGCCGAGCACCACCCGGCTGATCTGTTTTACGATGGATTCAAACTGCTCGTTCATATTCCCACTTTCGCATTGATGGCGCCTGCTTGTAAATCCTCGTGGTTAACGTAATGTCGGCAAGCCCGGGAGTCTAGTTTTTACAACCGCCTGTGGGCTTTTTGGGCAGGCAAGTTTGACGGTTTCATAAAAAGCTGTTTATCCGGTCAAGGCGGTATTTTTGCAACAAAGTAAATCCGTAAGCGCCCTGGCTGATCGGCGGCGCGAAAAAGGAGTTTCCTCGCTCC
>CAZTHW010000012.1:0-21270 GCA_964613595.1 uncultured Desulfobacteraceae bacterium
TTAAAAAAATAAAAAAGATTGATCCGTGTAAAAATTTGAAACGCTCATTTTAGGTATAAAAAACATGCCATGTGCTGACGGGGCAAGTCCGGATATGCCGTTTCGTGCGGTCACATGCAGGGTAAATATATAAACGGCCCCGGGCTTATTGTCAAACTTGTCAACAAAATATCCGTAGAGACGAACCTGTATTTTTGAACAAAGAAAGGGCGAACACACAGGTTCGCCCCTACTCCAGGACAACTGAAGCCCTCCGGAATTATATGGGCGAAACCGTCAAGGGATTTGTCCGGGGGTGGACGCCGGGGTGGTTTGCGCAGATGCATCGGGCGCGAAAGCGGACGGCAGACGCGCAAACTTCCCCGGTGGCCGCCCCTGCGAAAGTCCTTGAAGTTCAATGCTTTTTTTGCAGAGCCTCACAATACTGAAAGCTTCCGTGAACAAGACCCGGGCTTTCAAGGTCGGGCTTCGCAGAGCCGGGGACGAAATCCGGATGCCGCCGGCCACGGCTTTGAAAGCTCTTGACGAATAAGGCTTTTATATTTAAAGATGCATAAGACACAAACCACAAAATTAACCCTGAACAGGAAAGTTTTTAACAGATGTTTGTTTTCGGCAATTTTCTGGCCGGCCTGGCTGAAGTCCTGAATATCGTTCTGACAGTATACATGTGGATCATCATCGCCCAGGCCGTGCTGTCCTGGGTGAACCCGGATCCGTTCAACCCGATCGTCAGATTCATCAACCAGATCACCGAACCGGTCCTGTCCCAGATCCGGCGGCGGATTCCGACCGTGTTCGGCGGTATCGATTTTTCCCCGATCATTGTGTTGCTGGCGGTTATTTTCCTCCAGACCTTTCTTGTCAACAGCCTGTACGAGTTGGCCGGACGACTGTGAGCAAGACATAGCGCCCTGGAAATAAGCGGAAATAGAATACCATCCGTCCATTGCCAATCGAAATGAAGCGGAGAGCACTACATGGCAAAAATCGATGCCTTTTTTAAACTGATGAATGATCAGGGTGCCTCGGACCTGCACCTGGCCGCGGGGCAGCAGCCCGCCCTGCGGGTCCGGGGTGAAATCGAACGCGTGAAATACAAGCAGTTGAGCAATGACGACCTTCGCAGCATGGTCTATGAAATAACCCCGGAAGACAAGATCAAGGTCTTTGAAGAAACCGGGGATATCGATTTCGGCTACGAGATTCCCGGGCTGGCCCGCTACCGGGCCAACCTGTTTATGCAGCGAAACGGCGTTGCCGCCGTGTTTCGCCAGATTCCCACCAATATCATGACCGTGGAGCAGCTCGGACTGCCCTCTGTGGTCTCAAAGCTGGCGACCCTGCCGCGCGGGCTGGTGGTGGTGACCGGGCCGACGGGCAGCGGAAAATCCACCACCCTGGCGGCAATTACCGACGAGGCCAACCGGCAGCGCAAAGACCACATTATCACCATCGAGGATCCCATCGAGTTTGTTCACGAAAGCAAGGGGTGTATCATTAACCAGCGGGAAATCGGGCAGCACACCCAGTCTTTTGCCAATGCCCTGCGCGGGGCGCTTCGCGAGGACCCCGACGTTATCCTGGTCGGCGAAATGCGGGACCTGGAAACTATTTCCCTGGCCATTGAAGCGGCCTCCACCGGGCACCTGGTTTTTGCCACCCTGCATACCTCCAGCGCCATGAAAACTGTGGACCGGATGATTGAAGTGTTTCCGGCCGATCAACAACCCCAGGTGAGATCAACGCTTTCAGACGGCATCCGGGCCGTGGTGGCCCAGGTGCTGTTCAAGCGGGCCGACCGCAAGGGCAGATGCCCGGCGCTCGAGGTAATGATTGCCACCCCGGCAGTGCGCAACCTGATTCGTGAGAACAAAACCCATCAGCTGGCCTCATCCATGCAGACCGGGAAGAAATACGGAATGCAGGTACTTGATGACGCCATTATGGATCTTTTCAACAGGGGGTGGATCACGGGTGAAGATGCGTACGCAAAGGCCAATGAAAAATCCAGGTTCCGGCCCTTGCTCAAAAATCCGCCCCAGGATTTTACCGAAGCATAATTTCGACGCCCCCCGCCGGTGCAGCGGGTCGGCGGCGCAGACAATCACAGCATAGAGGACGTTTCTATGAGAAAGCCGGAAACCGATCATCTCCTGACCACCATGCTCGATTCCCAGCAGAGCGTGTCAGACCTGAATTTTACCGTGGGCAAACCCCTTCAGGTGGAGTCCTTCGGCGAGCTTGTGCCCGTGGAGATGAAGCCTCCCTTAAAACAGCTCACGCCGTTTCAGACCGAAATTCTGGCGCTGAATTTCATGGGCAACGACCGCAGGCTGATCGAGACGTTCATTCAGGAAGGTTCCTGCGACCTTTCTTACTCGCTGCCGGGCAAGGCACGCTTCCGCGTAAACGTGTTTTCCCAGTCCGGAAACGTCTCCATTGTCCTGCGCCAGCTTGAAACCCGGGTGCCGACAATACAGGAAATGGGGCTGCCGGAATCATTTTACGAAATTGCAAAGGATCGCGACGGAATCGTTTTTGTCACCGGTGCCACGGGTACCGGAAAGACCACATCCCTGGCATCCATACTCGAGGAGATCAACAGAAACAAATCCATCCACGTGATCACCCTGGAAGACCCCATTGAGTTTGTCCATTCCCACAAAAAGGCCACTTTCAATCAGCGGGAACTGGGTCAGGACTTTGACGCGTTTTCGCGCGGCCTGCGGGCCGCCCTGCGCCAGGCGCCCAAGGTGATTCTGGTGGGCGAAATGCGCGACCGGGAAACCGTGGAGATCGGGCTGACCGCTGCTGAAACCGGACATCTCGTGCTGACCACATTGCACACCGTGGATGCGGGCCAGACTGTGAACCGGATCATGGGTATGTTCAGCACGGAGGAGGAAAACCAGATCCGCATTCGCCTGGCAGATACATTGCGCTGGATTGTTTGCCAGCGCCTTCTGCCGAAGGTGGGCGGCGGCCGGGTGGCGGCTTTCGAAGTCCTGCGCACCAGCCTGCGTGTCAAGGACCTGATTCTGCACGGGGAATCCGAGGGCAAGACCTTTTACAGCATCATGGATGCCGGTACCGCCTTTGGCATGACCACGTTTGATAATTTTGTCGTCAATCTGTTTGAAAAAGGACTGATCACCGAAGAAACCGCCCTGGCATATGCTTCGCGAAGGTCTGTGGTGGGCCGCGGCATTGACCAGGTGAAAAGCGCAAGAGGTGAGGCCACCAGCGACATTGACGAACTGGAAATCGACATGGGTTACAACAAGCGCTAACCTGGAGACAGCAGGCGAAAGTCTCGGGATAAGCGGTTTGAATGCTTTGATATGCAGACAAGGGGATTGATATGGAAGTCAAATGCAGCAGCTGCCATAAAACAATCAAGATACCGGATCAAAAAATTCCGCAGGGCAAAAGCTTTTCCGTGCGATGTCCGTCGTGTAGGGGAAAAATCTCGGTGGACCTGAGCCCGCCGCCCGAGCAGTCCCAGCCCCAGGCGGCCGCAGAAGGGTGGGCCGAACAGCAGCAGAAGGAGGCGGACGCGTTCGCGGTTTCCGGGGAAGACTATGATGCCAGTGAAAAGCCGTTTGACTTTCTTGAAGAAGAAGGCCTCACTGCCATGCTGCTGGAACAGGACTCCGAGAAGGCGGCCCATATCAAGGAAGTCCTGGAAGTCATGGATTATCACGTTACCATGCCGGAAAACATTCGCGAAGCGCTGCGGAAAATGAAGTATCATCAGTTTAATCTGATCGTGTTAAACGAGACATTTGACAGCAGCAGCCCGGACGCCAACGGCGTGCTGATATATCTGCAGCGGCTGAACATGCACGTCCGGCGCAACATGTTCGTGGCCCTGCTCACGGAACGTTACGATACAAAGGATAACATGGCCGCATTCTTGAAAAGCGTCAACCTCGTCATTAACCCAAAGGACATCAAAAACATCGACCGGATCCTCACCCGGGGAATAAACGATAATGACCTGTTCTATACGGTTTTCAAGGAAAGCCTGAAAAAACTGGGAAGGGCTTGAAGACCTGGAGACCATGACAGACACATACAAAGATAAGCCGGTTTATACGTGCAACGAATACCGGGCGGAAATGATACTGCTGGCCCTGGAGCGCAGGCTGGCGCAAAACCGCCTCAGTGATTCGGAAAGACAATTTATCCGGGAGGAGATCGGGCGATTGAAAGCCGAAATGGGAATGGTCTAGGACCCGGTATTCCGGCTGACGATCCGCAGACCTTCCAGCGTGAGTTCGGGTTCCACTGCCTCGATGGTCCCGGAAAGCTCGCCGATCAACGATGCCAGCCCCCCGGTGGCAACCACTTTGGGCTCGGGGTGCATCTCCTTTTTGATCCGTCGGACCATTCCGTCCACCAGTTCGGTGTAACCGTATAGCAACCCGGATTTCATACTGTCGGCGGTTTCTTTGCCGATCACCGAATCCGGTGGATTAAACAGTTCCACCCGGGGAAGCTTGGAGGCCCTCTGGAACAATGCTTCCGCGGATATGCCAATGCCGGGGGAAATGGCCCCGCCCAGGTATTCTCCGTTCTCGGAAATGCAGTCAAACGTGGTGGCAGTGCCGAAATCGATCACCACAAGGCTGGTGCGGTATTTGGTAAAAGCGGCCACTGCGTTGACCAGCCGGTCTGCGCCGACTTCCCCGGGGTTGCGATACAGGATGGGCATATCCACACTCCCGGGTCCGATCCAGTCCGGTGCATGCCCGAAATATTTGCGGCAGAATGTCTCCAGTGTGCGCACCATGGGCGGCACCACGCAGGAAATCACGGTCTGACTGATGGCTGCCATATCCAGTCCGTGCGGGTTTAAAAAATGGGACAGATGCATGTGAAATTCATCTTCCGTGAGTCTCGGCTCCGTATGCATCTGCCAGTGCGCTGCCAGGCGCCGGTCATCAAAAAGACCGATCACGGTTTGTGTATTGCCGACGTCAAGCACCAGTAGCATGTCTGTTTCCTTACTCGGGTTTGTCCGGGGATTGGATTTGAAGGGTAAACACCCGGGGCTCGACCCCGACCAGCCGGGCGTGATCCGGCAGACGGATGGCCGCGGGCTTGACGTAAATACCGGGGGCCAGCCCCTTGAGATCAATGTAGGCCTGAATCTCTGTCTTTGAAAACGAATCTGAAAATTCCAGCACGGAAGTGCGCAGTGTCACTGTTACGGTATCCGGCTGGATCGTAGACGGGAAAACCGCGTGACGCATCCGGATCGGAACGTTTTCAAACGTTTTTTCCACCAGTTGTTTTTCTATGACAATGGTGGCCGAAACCTCCGGGTTGTTATGCACGCACCGGATACCTTCAGGCAGATCCAGGGTCGTTTCCCTCTTGATGGTATCGGTTGAGCCGGTAATATCAATGCTGTGGGTGCGTACGGTCTCCATTCGGGCAAGCGTTTTTTCCGGGCCCGCCACCTTTATGGCCGCAGGCGCTGCACGTTTTTCTTTTACCCGGTAGCCGAATGCCGGGCTGCCCGTAGCAGAAACCGCTATGGGAAGCTCCTTTACAACGGTTTCCGGGCTTTTGGTATCCGCCGGCGAATCCGGCCCGGCATGTCCGGTTAGCGGCAAGACGAACAATATCATCAGGATCAGCCAGGCCCCAAACCGCTGAACAAACCGGCCTGTTTTTTTCTGTTTGTCCATACGTGAAGCTTCCTACCCGCAGGCGGGTTTTTCTCTGCGGATGGCATCGGTGACCCGGACCGTGCTCCGGGCGGCGGCAACATCATGGACGCGCACGATGTGGGCACCTTTCAAGATTGCCGCGGCCACGGCGCCCTGGGTGCCGGCATCAATCTCCGGGCTGTCAGCCGCATATTCTGCGCCGGCTTCCTGCAGAAACAATTTTCGGATAAAGGCCTTTCTCGAAGGCCCCAGCAGGATCGGGACGCCGAGATCGGCAAATGCGTCAAGCCGATTGATCAGCTGCAGGTTGTGCGATACGGTTTTGCCGAAACCGATTCCCGGGTCCGCGACAAGGCGGTCCTTTGGTATGCCGGCGGCTTGGGCCCGGTTGAGGGCATCCCCGAGAAAATCGTGAATTTCTCCGATCAGATCCGTATAAACCGGATCCACCTGCATGGTCTTGGGAGAGCCCTTCATGTGCATGAGTACCAGCACGGCACCGGATTCCGCGGCCACGCGGCCCATTTCGGGATCAAAGCGAAGTGCGCTGATGTCATTGATAATCCGGGCCCCGGCATTGACTGCCCGGCGCGCGACCACGGACTTGGTGGTGTCAATGGATATGGGTACCGGGATTTTGTCCGCCAGATGCTCAATTACCGGCAGAACACGCCGGATTTCTTCTTCTGCAGAAACCGGATCTGAAAATGGACGGCTCGATTCCCCGCCGATATCCAGAATGTCTGCCCCGGCGGCCACCAGTTTTTCGGCCCGGGCCAGTGCCGCATCCCGCCCCAAAAAACGGCCGCCGTCGGAAAAAGAATCCGGTGTAATATTGAGGATGCCCATGACAGCCGTGTGCTGACCGAGTTCCAGTTGATGCGGGCCGCAGTCCAGGCTATACGGATTCATCCGGGTTTTCCTCTTCCTGAGCCGCCTGGTTTTCCTGAGAACCACCCTGCTCGGCTTCCGTGTCGCTGGGATCCGAAGGAAGCCGGATTCCGGGACGCATCTCCCTGATGAGCGCATCGAGTTCCTTGCCCATAACGGTTTCCCGGTCCAGAAGCTGCTGGGCCAGGCTGTCGAGAATGTCCATGTTGTCGGTCAGGATCTGCTTTGCCCGATTGTAGCTTTCAGTGACAAGCTTGGACACCTCGGCATCGATTTTCTGGGCAGTGGCTTCGGAATAGTCTCTGTGCTGAGCAATTTCCCGGCCCAGGAAAATGTGCTCCTCGTTCTGGCCGTAGGTCAGGGGCCCCAGGCTTTCACTCATCCCCCAGGAGCAGATCATTTTCTGAGCCAGTTCGGTAGCCCTTTTGATGTCATTGGCCCCGCCGGTGCTGATACGTTTTAAGACCAGTTCTTCCGCGGCTCTTCCGCCCATGGCCACGGACAGTTCACTCATGAGCTGATCCTTGAACATGAAGTCCCGTTCCTCGGGCAGAAACCATGTCACGCCGGCCGCCCGGCCACGAGGGATGATGGTGATTTTGTTGATGGAGTCGGTTTCCGGGGAAAGGCGCGCAACCAGGGCATGTCCTCCTTCGTGGTAGGCCGTGATCCGCTTGTCCTCCTCTTTCATAACCTTGGACTTGCGCTCCAGGCCCATGAAAATCTTGTCCTTGGCCTCTTCAAAGTCAACCATGGCGACTTTTTCCTTGTTTTTCTTCGCAGCAATCAGGGCCGCCTCGTTGACCATGTTTTCCAGGTCCGCACCCGAGAACCCGGGGGTACCCTTGGCCAGGACTGTGGCGTCCACATCCGTATCCGTGGGCGTGCGTTTGAGATGCACCTGAATAATCGCCGTGCGGCCCTTGATATCCGGCATGGGAACCACCACCTGCCGGTCAAAGCGGCCCGGCCGCAGCAGCGCCGGGTCAAGCACGTCCGGCCGGTTTGTGGAGGCGATCAGAATAACGCCCTCGTTGGACTCGAAGCCGTCCATTTCCACCAGGAGCTGGTTCAAGGTCTGCTCGCGCTCGTCATGACCGCCGCCCAGCCCGGCGCCGCGCTGCCGGCCCACGGCGTCCATCTCGTCAATGAATATCAGGCAGGGGGCGTTTTTTTTGCCCTGTACGAACAGGTCACGCACCCGGGATGCGCCGACACCCACAAACATTTCCACAAAGTCCGATCCGCTGATGCTGAAAAAGGGCACGCCGGCTTCGCCGGCAATGGCCCGGGCCAGAAGGGTTTTACCGGTTCCCGGGGCGCCGACCATCAGTACGCCCTTGGGAATGCGTCCGCCCAGACGGGTGTATTTTTTCGGGTTTTTCAGAAATTCGACGAGTTCGGATACCTCTTCCTTGGCCTCGTCCACGCCGGCCACGTCTTCAAAGGTGATTTTGGCCCCTTGTTCCGAGAGCATCCGGGCCCCGCTTTTGCCAAACGACATGGCCTTTCCGCCGCCGCCCTGCATTTGCCGCATGAAGAAAATCCACACGGCGATCAGCAGGATCATGGGAAACCAGGACACCAGCACGGATACAAACCACGGAGTCTCCTGCTCGGGCTTGGCCTTGATGGAAACCCCCTCTTCACGCAGGATGTTAATAAGTTGGTTGTCCTCCGGGGCATACGCATAAAAGCGGTTCCCGTCGGTGCCCGTGGCCGTGATTTTCTGACCCTGGATCTCCACGCTGCTCACGCGGCCGTCTTCCACCCGGGAAAGAAACTGGGTATAGCCCAATTCATTGTCGGTTTGCTGCTGGGCGTTGAATATATTGTAAAGCATGATCATCATCAGTACGATGACAATCCATAGCGCCAGGTTCTTGTTAAAGGCGTTCAATGTATGACTCCTCCGAAGATTGCTGATCTGTCTGATTCGAGAAAAGCGCGATTTTCAGCACGTTTTTCGTGTTGCCCGTGATTTTGACCCCTTCGGCGATCCGCATGCCGCCGACCCAGATGATTTCATCTGCGCTTTCAACCAAGGGCATCCGGGCCCGAACCGGTTTCGGTACCTTATTGTTGATAAAAAAATCCTTTATTTTTACGCTACCGTGCATCCCCAGGGGGACGAACCGGTCTCCCGGACGCGGGTTCCGGATGATCAGCGGAAACCGCACCCGGTCCATGTCCATCCAGGCGGTTTGACTTTCCACGTTAAAACGATTTTCTATATCATGAATCCGGAGCTGTTGAAATAACAACCGGGCATGGATTTCCCTGATCCGGATCGATACATTGCTTCCCTGCAATCTGTCTAAGGTATAGGCAAACGGAATTGTTTCCAGTTTTTTGCCGTACAACGCGGAAGACCGCAAGGATTTTTTTTCCCTTACAAAGCTCACACGGTCCCGGCTGCACAGCACGCGGACCTGTCCGGGCAGATGAATTTGCCGGGACCTTCCCGGAGTTGCCGAAGCCGACAGAACATCTTCAATATGCCGCCATGCAATACGGCGTAAGTCTCCTTTGACCTCAAAGATGGCCCTGCGGATGATCCTGCGCCTGGCGGCCACGGGAAGGGAAAGGAGCACCGCTGCGGAAAGCTCAAGTACGCAGTGTTCCGGTTCATGACGGAGCAGCGCCTGCGCGAAAGCCGGCTGCAAAAGATCCTCAATCCATTCGGATTCTTCCCGCATCACCTTTGCAAGCCGGTTCAGCGTATCCGTGATCCGGGGATTGTAGCCTTTCAGCTCCGGCATCAGGCGGATGCGAATCCGGTTTCGCGTATATCTCTGATCCAGATTGGATTCATCCGTGCAATATGAGAATTTTTGATCCTGGAGGAACCTTTCGATTTCCGCGCGCGAGGTTTCAATCAGGGGCCGGATCACCCGCCCCGCAACCGGGGCGAGACCGCCCAGACCTTGTGGGCCGCTTCCCCGGAGAAGGTTGAGCAGGACCTGCTCGGCTGCATCTTGCCGGTGGTGCCCGACTGCGATCTTATCAAAACCGACCCGGTCTGCGGTTTCATGATAAAATTCGTAACGGGCGCTTCGGCCGCCCTCTTCGAGGTTCATCCCTTCCTGCCGGCACCTGGCATGCAGATCTATTTTCCTATTATAATAAGACAGATTCAACTGATTGGCAAGCGCCTCAACAAAACGCGCATCCCGGTCCGATGCCTTTGCCCGCAGGCCATGGTTTAAATGCGCAACACCGATCTGCCAGCCGTGGATCGCGGCAAGCGCGCAAAGGCTATAGAGCAGGGCAACCGAATCCGCGCCCCCGGAAACACCGACAAGCACGGATTGGCTTTCCCGGAGCATGCCCCGGTCGCGGATGGTCTTTTCCACGCCCCGAACCAGCGGATCGTTATATAATATGGTAAAATCTGTCATAGCAGTGACGTTTTCGGAAAAAGCCTTAAAAATATTTATGCCCGCCAGGCAATAAAAATATAACCTTCCGATTCTGCTTAACACTTAACACTTAATCACTTAAACACTTAAACACTTAATCACTTAATCACTTCAAACTTAACCACTGCCCGTAAAAAAGCCGTTTTACAGGCTGATCGAAATTGTCTCTTGAAAACCACATCCATACCCCTTATAGTGTGTGTCCCGGTCGGGATAAGCGGGGTGATAGCGGTACCCTGTACCCGAAAACCGCTTTATGCGGGGCTGAACCCCCTCCCGAGGGCTAGATGCGGATGCCGCAGGTCATTCAGGCCGGCCGCCGCGCAACAGACGGTTACGAACCTCGTCAGGTCCGGAAGGAAGCAGCGATAAGTAATGCAGTTTGTGTCGCGGATCGTTCCCGGCCACGTTATGACCTGCATTTTCCAAGTCTGTTCGACGGAGGGTTCCCGGCCGGATTTTCCTTCCAGGTTTTCTTCGGTTTTTCCGCCTGCAGATGTGAAAAACCCGTCTTGACATTCCTCTATTGTGCCTTATTTTTCTGTCAAACTTCAACAGAAACAGAGATTTTCAGATAATTCCCCTGAAACCGGCAAACAGAGTTCCATTTTTGAAACTTCTATAAGGGGAGGTGAACGAATTTGGTTCGCACGCCGCACGATAAAAAGCGTTCGGACAAAGCATCCGAAACGCAAACAGAATCCGGAGAATCTCATATGAACATGAAGAAAACGCAACAGGAAAACGGTACGGATATGGATGCCGAAGAATCGGAGATCGGTGAAGCCGAATCCGGAGACGGGGCAGTGGAGTTCGAGGATGTTGAACAGTTAAAAACCGAGCTGTCCACTGCAAAGGCTGAGGCGGCTGATACCTATGACCGGCTGCTGCGTCTGTCTGCTGAATTCGAAAATTATAAAAAGCGGGTTCAGCGGCAAATGGAAGACCATAAAAAGTATGCCAACGAAGATTTGATCAAGGACCTGCTGTCAGTGGTGGACAACCTGGAAAGAGCATTGAATGCCGCCGGAGAACAACAGAAAGATGAAACCGGTGCCTGCATGGCCGAAGGCGTGGAGATGACCTTAAACGAGATCGTAAAGATCCTGAAAAATCATAACGTCACGCCGATCGAGGCCAAAGGCAAGCCTTTTGATCCCACGTATCACGAGGCTGTCATGCAGGAGGAAACCGATGATTATCCTGAAAACACGGTAACCAGCGAATTCCAGAAAGGATACATGCTTCACGACCGCCTGATCCGTCCGGCCATGGTGACGGTGGCCAAGCAGAAGAGGGCTTAAAAAGCAGCCGGCTGCGACAGGGAAGCGAATCGTTTGCAGCGAATAAATATATTTTCAAAATAAACACGAAGGAGGCATAAAAAATGGGGAAGGTAATCGGAATTGATCTGGGTACGACCAATTCGTGTGTAGCCATACGGGAACAAAACGAAACCAAGGTGATCACAAACCCGGAAGGCGGGCGGACAACGCCGTCGGTGGTGGCCGTCAATGAAAGCGGAGAACGGATGGTGGGCCAGATCGCCAAGCGTCAGGCCATTACCAATCCGGAAAACACGGTATTCGGCGTCAAGCGCTTAATCGGGCGCAAGTTTAAATCCAATGAGGTGCAAAAAGACATCAAGAACATGCCGTTTACCATCGAGGAGGCCAACAACGGCGATGTCCGGGTGAAAATCCAGGACAAGTATTACAGCCCGGCTGAAATTTCATCCTATATCCTGGGCCACATCAAGCGGTATGCAGAAGACTACCTCGGAGAGACCGTCACGGATGCCGTAATCACGGTACCCGCGTATTTTGACGACAGCCAGCGGCAGGCGACCAAGGACGCCGGCAAGATCGCGGGCTTAAACGTGCAGCGGATCATCAACGAACCCACGGCCGCCTCTCTGGCTTACGGGCTGGACAAGAAATCTGATGAAAAAATCGCCGTGTTCGACTTTGGCGGCGGCACCTACGATATTTCCATCCTGGAGATCGGCGACGGGGTCTTCGAGGTCAAGTCGACGCACGGGGACACCCATCTGGGCGGAGATGATTTTGACCTGCGCCTCATCGACTACCTGGCAGATGAATTCCGCAAGGACAGCGGCATTGATATCCGCAACGATAAAATGGCGCTGCAGCGGCTCAAAGAGGCCGCGGAAAAGGCCAAGATGGAGCTTTCCACCTCCATGGAGACCGATGTGAACCTGCCGTTTATCACGGCGGATCAAAACGGCCCCAAGCACATGAACGTCAAGCTGACCCGCGCCAAGATGGAGTCCCTGGTCGAAGACCTGCTTGACCGGCTGGAGGGCCCGTGCAATACAGCCTTAAAGGATGCCGGGCTCAGCGCCAATGACATCAATGAGGTGATTCTCGTGGGCGGCATGACCCGGATGCCCGCGGTCCAGGAACGCGTGAAGAAGATCTTCGGCAAGGAACCGCACAAGGGCGTGAATCCGGACGAGGTGGTGGCCATTGGTGCTGCAATCCAGGGTGCCGTGCTTTCCGGCGATGTCAAGGATGTGCTGCTGCTTGACGTCACCCCGCTTTCCCTGGGTATTGAAACCCTGGGCGGCGTGATGACCAAGCTGATTGAAAAGAACACCACCATTCCCACGCGAAAGAGCCAGATCTTTTCCACGGCAGAGGACAACCAGCAGGCCGTGACCATACACGTGCTCCAGGGCGAACGGGAGATGGCCTCCGGCAACAAGAGCCTCGGAAAGTTCGAATTGGCAGAGATCCCGCCGGCGCCGCGGGGCGTGCCGCAGATCGAGGTGACTTTCGATATCGACGCCAACGGCATCGTGCACGTCTCGGCAAAGGACAAGGCCACCGGCAAGGAGCAGTCCATCCGGATCACCGCTTCCAGCGGCCTGAGCCAGGAGGAGATCGACGAACTGGTAAAGGAGGCGGAAAAGCATGCAGAAGAGGACAAAAAGCGCCGCGAACTGGTCGAGGCCAGAAACAATGCGGACTCCCTGATTTACTCCACGGAAAAGTCCCTGAAGGAACTCGGCGAAAAAGTGGATGCAGAGACCAAGCAGCGGGTCGAGGAAATCATCGGCCGTCTGCGCAAGGCCATGGAAGGCGAGGACAAGGACGAAATCAACAAGATCAGCGAGGAACTGCAGCAGGCCTCCCACAAGCTGGCCGAAACCATGTACCAGCAGGCTTCGCAGACCGGCGGCGAGCAGGCCGGCGGCGGTGAAGCCGGCGGCGGTCAGTCCCAGCAGGCCGGCGAAGACGAGGATGTCGTAGACGCGGATTATGAAGAGGTGGACGAAAACAAGAAGTAAGCCCCGGATCTGACGGATCCGGAGACATCAAGGCCCGGCAGCGTCGGCAAAGACGCTGCCGGGCCTTTTTTTTTGTTTCTGTTTGACTTTTTTTTCCTGTTTTTGTTAACAGGACCCGGTGATGGGTGATGGGTGGTGTGTAATGGGTTATGGGTAATGCGTGATGTGTAAACCCATAACCCATAACCCATTACTCATAACCCATTACTCATAACCCATAACCCATAACCGAAAACAATGGTACTCACAGAGATACTGGCCAGAAACGCCCGGATGTACTGCGGCAAGGTCGCCCTGATCGAGCGGGAGCCGGAAAAGAAGGGGCGACGGGAGATTACCTGGCGCCAATTTTACCATCAGGCAAATGCGTTTTCAAACGCCCTGATCGGGATGGGGGTGAAAAAAGGCGACCGGGTGGTTCACCTCATGATGAACTGCCTGGAATGGCTGCCCGCATATTTCGGCATTCTGCGGGCCGGTGCCATTGCCGTGCCGCTGAATTTCCGTTTTGAAGCTCCGGCGATTTCCGGGTGCACGAACCTCTGCGATGCTCGCGTGCTGGTGTTCGGACCGGAATTTACAGAACGAATCCGGGAAGTCAAGGCCGAGCTGGATACAAGTGTTCTGCATTATCTGTTTGCCGGGCCTGCTGAGGCATGCCCGGAATTCGCCCGGCCCTGTGATGCGGTCACCGCGGATGCGGATCCGGCTGAGCCTGATGTCCATATTGATCCGGGCGACGGGGCCGCCATTTATTTCACCTCCGGCACCACGGGTGCGCCAAAGGGGGCGTACCTCTTGCACAGGCAGCTGGAATCCGCCTGCTACGTGGAAAACCGGCATCACAACCAGGCGCACGAAGACAACTTTCTTTGCATACCTCCCCTTTACCATACCGGGGCCAAGATGCACTGGTTCGGCAATTTCATTGTGGGCGCCCGCGCTGTGATTCTAAAGGGCGTCGGCCCGAAAGCGATCCTGGAGGCGGTTTCCGAAGAACAGATTACCATTGTCTGGCTTCTGGTGCCGTGGGCGCATGATATTCTGGTGGCCCTGGAAAACGATGAACTGCGGCTGTCAGATTACAGCCTCGACCAGTGGCGCCTGATGCATATCGGCGCCCAACCGGTGCCGCCGAGCCTGATTGAAAAATGGCAGCGGTTTTTTCCGGGCCAGTCCTATGACACCAACTACGGCCTGACCGAGGCAACCGGACCGGGATGCGTGCATCTGGGCATGGAGAACATGGATAAAATCGGCTCCATTGGCGTGCCCGGCTTTGACTGGGAGTGCCGGGTGGCAGATGAGTCCGGATCCGACGCACCCTCCGGCCGGCCCGGAGAGCTGTTGGTCAAGGGCCCGGGGGTGATGCAGTACTACTATAAGAACCCGGAGGCCACCCGGTCCACGTTGGGAAACGGATGGCTGCGCACCGGTGATATCGTTCGAAGGGACGAAGACGGATTTCTGTGGCTGGTTGACCGGAAAAAGGACGTGATCATTACCGGCGGCGAGAACATCTTTCCGGTGGAAATCGAAAACTTCCTCATGACCCACCGGGACATCCTGGATGCAGGCGTTATCGGCGTACCTGACGAGCGCCTCGGCGAGGTGGTGGCCGCCGTGGTTTCGGCCAAGCCGGGCAGGCGGATCACAGCGGATCAGATCCGGGAATTCTGCAGTGCCATGCCGCGTTACAAGCGGCCCAGGCGGATATTTTTCGATGATGTGCCGCGCAACCCCACGGGAAAGATAGAAAAACCAAAGCTGCGCAAAAAGTACGCCGATTTTCCGGCCGATGCAGCAACGGGCAGTTGACCCGACAGGTTTGACCCTATCTGCTTCGGGTTTCGAATGTATTCCCTGGCAATTATAAGGGTTTCAGGACTTCCAGGGAAATCCTTTTTTTGCGCTCTTGCGAAATTGCACTTCGTTGCCCTGACGGCGGTGCGGAAAAGCGGGTTTCCGAGCGGAAATCGAGGCTCGCAGAGGCTCCTGGAGCGAGGAAACTCCTTTTTCGCAACGCCGATCAGCCAAGGCGCTTACGGATTTCCTTTGTTGCAAAAATACCGCCCTGGCGGGATAAACAGCTTTTTACGAATTCATCAATTTTAAAAAGTCATATAATATGCAGGCAGCGGGTGTAAAGCCTTTTTCATGCCGGCACCGCAAATCGCAATTTGCTTGAGATAAAGGGGTTTACAATCTCCCGGGTTTCCGATATAAATAAGGGTTGTGCCTGGAAAAACCAACCTTCGAAAAATACACAATTCATTTTGCAGACTCGAGGAAAACATGATTGAACAAACCACTTTGGTCATTGCCACCCGGAATCCGGGGAAGACCGCTGAAATCCGGCAGATGCTCGAGGGATACCCGGTCACGGTGAGGAACCTGGATGATTTCGGTCCGATCCCGGAAGTCCCCGAGGACGGGGAAACATTTGACCAAAACGCTTACAAGAAAGCATCATTTGCTTCCCGGGTGCTCGGACTTCCCGCCATGGCAGACGATTCTGGCCTGTGTGTTAACGCCTTAAACAGACAGCCCGGAGTGCATTCGGCACGGTTTGCCGGACCTGAAGCCACAGACGCCGATAAGTGCGCCAAACTGCTGGAGATGCTGAAAAACGCCGGGGACCGGGCTGCGGCATTTGTCTGCGTCATTTCCATTGCCGTGCCCACGGGCGCGGCCCTGACTTATGAAGGCCGGTGCGAAGGTGTAATTGCGCAAGCCCCTGCCGGGGAAAACGGATTCGGTTATGATCCGGTATTCTATTACCCGCCGCTGGAAAAGACATTTGCCCAGTTGACAGCCGAAGAAAAAAACCGGGTCAGCCACCGGGGCCGGGCCCTGGCAGAGGTCAGAGACGAATTCGACAGGATCCTGAAATGGATCGACCTGCAAATGCCGGTTGCCGAAAAATTCTCCGTCAATCATTCAAACCAGTAAGAAGGAACGGATATGGCCATACAAACCCTGAACCAGATGCTTTCCACGCATCCGGAAGTGCTGAGCAACCTGAAACGGTTCCAGATCACGCAGTATGCCATTGACTACCGCGAAGCCCTCGTGCTGCCATCGGGCGCGCTTTCCACGTGGACGCCGACCGAATCCACCGGCCGGTCTCCCAGGGACACCGTAATCGTCCGGCACCCGGAACTCGAAGACCACATTGACTGGAGTTCTCCCAACAATATCCCGCTCGATCCGGACACTTTCCACCGGCTCTGGGTCGACGCCCTGACCGTGCTGTGGAAAAAGCCGCGCGTGTATGTGACCGACCGGGTCATCGGCGCGGACCCCGGCTACGCCATGCCGGTCAAAACCGTCACCGACTTTGCCCTGACCAGCCTGTTTACCATGAACATGTTCCGTCCCATGCCCGAAAACATCGACCAGAGCGTGTTTGCGGACAAGCCCTTCACCCTGCTGGTCGTCCCGTATGACAAGATCGATACCGCCAGGTACGAAGGCGAGCTGAGAAAACGCGAGGACGGCACCACATCGGACATGATCGTGGCCATGGATTTCAAGAACCGGCTGGGGCTGGTGTTTGGATCGGCCTACTGCGGCAGCGCCAAAAAGCTCATGTTTACCGCCATGAACTATTTCCTGCCGCTGGAAAGCATCCTGCCGCTGCACTGCTCGGCAAACGAGGACATAAACGGCCGGGTCAGCCTGTTCCTGGGACTTTCCGGAACCGGCAAAACTACGCTTTCAGCAGACAAGAAACGCGCGCTGATCGGGGATGACGAGCACGGATGGGATGACCGCGGGGTTGCCAATTTTGAGCACGGATGCTACGCCAAGCTCATTGATTTAAACCCGGAAAAGGAGCCGGAAATCTACAAGGCCGTGTTCAATCCCCGGGAATACGCGGAAAACGGAGTGATCATCGAAAACTGCATGACTTATCCCAACGGCGCGGTGGACCTGTTTGACGCCCGCCTGACCCAGAACAGCCGCGCCTCCTATCCGCTGCGGTACCTGAGCAACGTCAAGCTCAAGGGCACCGGTGCGCATCCTTCCACCATCATTTTTCTGACCGCGGATGCCAACGGGGTGCTGCCGCCGATTTCCCGCCTGGACCCGGAGCAGGCCATGCTGTGGTTCCTGATGGGATACACCAGCAAACTCGCCGGAACGGAAACCGGGATCAAGGAACCCCAGACCACTTTCTCCCGGTTTTTCGGCCAGCCCTTTATGGCAAACCGGCCCGAATATTACGCGGACCTGCTCGGCAGGAAAATGAAGGAGCACAGCACCCGGGTATTTCTGGTCAACACCGGATGGAGCGGGGGGCCTTACGGGATCGGCTCGCGCATTGATATCAACCAGACCCGGGCCATGCTGGATGCAGCCATGGAAGGCAAGCTCGATGACGTGCCGTACACGGAAAACAAGCGCTTCCACGTAAACGTGCCCGACGTCTGCCCCGGAGTGCCGAGTGAAATGCTGCACCCGGAAAACACATGGCCGGACCAGGCCGAATTTGAACGCCGGGCCGAGGCCCTGGCAAGGGAATTTTCCGAATATTTTGACCGGGCCTACGGCAGCGCCGGTATCGACAAAAGCGTCCGCGCCCGGTGCCCGGGCAAGTAAACCATTAAAATTCCGGGGCCTCACTGGTTGCCTGGAAATTCAAAATCTAAAGCAAATATGAAATGACTGAAGAAAACCGGGAAGACCGAGACATTCAAATCCGGCATCACCAGCGCCTGGCCCGGCTTGCCGCAGATAAGCGGCGCATCCTGCAGCTTTCCCCGGAACAGGCCATGGATGCAATCCTGGAGCATCCCCAGCCCGCGGCTCTGGTGCATTCCATGGCCGAAGAAGACTTTTTCTTCCTGGTCAATGAGATCGGCCCGGAAGACGCCCTGGAACTGCTTTCCCTGGCATCCGGCCGCCAGTGGGAATACATCCTGGACCTTGAAATCTGGAACCGGGACCGGATCAATACCGGTGCGCTCACGCACTGGATGAACCTGCTCAACCAGGCCGACGCGGACCGCTTTATCCGCTGGACCATGGAGGAAAAATCCGAACTTCTGGAATACTGTCTCCACGAGGCCATCGAGGTCCTTGTCCGCGAAGACGATGCGGATCCCGGAGACCTTCCCGACGGCTTTTTCTCCTATGACACCGTATTTTACGTGCGCATCAGAGACGAGTTTTTAAACGCGGTGGGCGACGACGACACCCGGGGCCAGCGGGAACATCTGATCCACCGCATGCTTGAGCGGCTCGCAGACGAGGACCATCTCGCCTACCAGGCCACCCTGCTGCGCAGTGCAAACGTCATGCCTTCCGAGGCAGAAGAGGAATCCTTCCGGCTCAGAAACGTCCGGCTTGCGGAAAAGGGTTTTCTCCCGTTTGACGAAGCTGTGGGGATCTATGCCGCCATGCGGCCGGAAAACGTTCGCAAGCGGCCGCACAAATACACGGCCGATGACTCCGAGGCGGATTTTACCGTGCCCGTGCCCTTTCATCACAATGCCATGATGACCGGCAGCACGATCTTCTCCAACGCACTGTGGAAGATCGAGGCGCAGGACTTGTTCCACGACCTCCAGGTGGAGTTTGCCACCCTCTGCAACCAGGTGATTGCCGCAGACCAGCGTCCCATCCGGGAACGCGGGGAACTGCGCGACGTGGTGGGAAAAACCTGCGGGTACCTGAGCCTGGGGCTGCACCGGCTGGCAAAAACCGATGCCCCGCCCGAGGCAAGCCAAAGCGCATCGATTCTGCGCACATACTCCCTGGCCGACATCTTCCGCACCGGATACGGGCTGATTGCCGATCTCCGGGAGCAGGCCCGGAAATGGAAAACCCGGAGCTGGTATGCAAAAAACCATCTGGCCCTGAGTTTTTTCGGCGAGCGCCTGGTGGGTCACATCGGCGGGCTGCTGCTGGCCCGGCCGAAATACTTTGACAACTACGAAACCGGCCAGCTTTACAGGGATTTTGAAACCCTTGCCGATGTTGGCGATGCGCAAACCGCCCTGCATGAAGCCATGGCCTTTGACGAAATCTTTGCGCAAATGGGCTTGGATACCAGGCGGCTGCCGAGCAGACATTTTCTCACCCATGAAAATCTCCTGCTCACTCTGTGGGCCAAAAACCGGCTGAACCTGGAAGAGAGCCCGGAGCCGATCCCGGTGGACATATTCCGCCCCTTTTTTACCGGGCTGTGGGAGACCGGGCAAAGAACGCCCCGGATCACGGATTCGGCCAGATCCGATTTCCTGGACTGGCTCAGCGAAGCCACCGGCATGAGCCGGGATGCAATCTCTGAAAAGACGGGCCGGGCCCTGGAACACCTGTTTTCGAAAATCGCGGACGAATACGCAGCGGTTTCCGCACACGACCTGGACCCCCGGTTTGTGCACCTGTTTATCCTGCAGCAAAGCAAACCCGTATCCCCATGACACTGCTGATTTTCTACCTTCTGCTGGCCCTGGGAGTCTCCTTTATATGTTCGATCATGGAATCGGTGCTGCTTTCGATAACGCCGAGCTTTACCGCGGCCTTTGAGGAAGTCCACCCAAAGGCGGGCCGGCGCCTGCGCCAATTAAAAACCGATATCGACCGGCCGCTGGCCGCCATCCTGAGTTTAAACACCATTGCCCACACCGTGGGCGCAGCCGGCGTCGGAGCGCAGGCTGCCATGGTTTTCGGCAGCCGGTATGTGGGGGCGACATCTGCGGTGCTGACCTTTCTGATCCTGGTATTATCGGAAATCATTCCCAAGACCATCGGCGCACTATACTGGCGGACGCTGTCCCGGCCGACCGTGGCCATGATGCGCGGCCTGATCGTGATCCTTTATCCGCTGGTGCAGCTCTCACAAATGATCACTTTGCTTTTTTCCCGGGGCAAAGCCATCACTTCGGTAACCCGCGAGGAAATCCGGGCCCTGGCGGACCTGGGATTCGAAGAGGGCCTGTTTCTGGAAAAGGAGTCCCGGATCTTAAAAAACCTGATGCGGTTTGGCTCCATTCGCGCCGCAGACATCATGACGCCCCGGAAGGTCATGTTCACCCTGCCCGAAGACATGCCCCTTAACCATGTATACAAAGAGCACCCGGAAATCCATGTTTCCCGGATTCCCCTGTATGCATCGGATAAAAAGAGCATCCAAAAATACATCCTCAAAGACGACCTGCTGATTGCCCTGGCCACCGGGGACGCCCAGCGGCCGGTTTCCGAGCTGGGCCGCGATATCCTGGCGGTGCCCGAGACCGTCAACCTGTTCCGCCTTTTTGAACAACTCCTGGACCGGCGGGAACACATCGCCCTGGTGGTGGATGAATACGGGGGTGTTGCCGGCCTGATCACCATGGAGGACATCCTGGAAACCTTGATCGGCACCGAGATCATTGATGAAACCGACACGATCCCCAACATGCGCAAATGGGCCAGAAAGCAGTGGTACGAACGCGCCCGCTCCCATGGGCTGATCGGGGAAGCAGAAGCGGAAAACGAAGACAGGGGGCTGTAAATGCCGTCAGAAAAACATAACGTGCATACCATAAATTCGAAATCCGAATCCCGAAATTCGAAGCAATGACAAAATGACAGAAATCCGAATGACAGAAACGGCACCGCCCGGACAAATTCGTTTTGATCATTTGATATTTGCGTAATTCAATTCTGTTTCGAATTTCGGATCTGGCACGGAAGCTTCGTGCCGGAGCGCACCGCCAAGGAGACGGGTTGGTCAACATTGCCGGCGTCCCGCACAGCCCTGGAGACATTCGGCATCTTCGATTTCCTGTTTGCCTGAAGACTTGACAAATATCCCGTCACCTGATTTGCTGACAGATCAACGGCTTCACAGACCCGTAAACGTTTTTGAAAGGAGTTGTCTCAAATGGGGGTCGGCAACGTCATTGAACAAACCAAATGCGACATCGTCCTGCTCTACGGCAAGCTGCGTCGGCTGTGCCTCACAACC